>NZ_DASZGI010000259.1:0-19191 GCF_035938995.1 Actinocrinis sp. | reverse complement strand
GTTCTTCCGGTTGTCGTCGATCGTATGCGGGACGGTCTTGAGGATCTCCTTGGTGGCCGAGCGCACCGCGCTGATCCCGAAGACGAAGAACATGACCGCGCCGAGGATGGCGAGCGTCTGCGCCAACCCTTGGTGCGCCTGGAAGAACTGGACCGGCCGCTCTGTGCCTACAGCGGGCAGCACGCCGCCTGAGGCGTACGTCAGGCCGAGACCGGCGCACGCCATGACCAGCGCGAGTACGGCGCGGCGGAAGTTCGCGCTTATGACGTGGTTGAGCGAGGCGAGCGGGGAAGGCTCGGCTTGCTCCTCGAGCGTCGGGTTGAGGTCACGCTTGTACCGGTGGTTGTGGTGCAGGAGGTGGTTGTGGACGTCGTCGTGGTCGTGGAACCGGTCTGGCTCCGCAGATTCGCCGGCGGGCTCGTTCGGCCGCGATTCGGCTTCCACCTTCGGCCGCACCGCCTCCGGCTGGGCCGCACCCGCTCCCGACGGCGCCGCCTCCGCTGCTTCCGCTACCGGCCGCACCGCTTCCGGCCGTGCCGCACCCGCCCCGGACGGCGCCGCCTCCGTTGCCTTCTGCCCCACCGCCTTGGCCGCCGCCTTCGGCGGTGCCGCCCCCGCCTCGGACGGCGCCGCCTCTGATGCTTCCGGCCGCACCGCCTCGGCTGCCGTCGCTTCCGCCTCCGGGCGCGCCGCCTCCGCCTCGGACGGCGCGGCTTCCGGGTGCGCTCCTCCTGCCCCCGCCCGCTCTTCTGATTCCTCCTCCGGTGGCGTCGAACTCGCCGCCTCGCTCGCGTGCGCGCCTGATGCCGCGACTGCAGCTGCCGCCGCGGCCGCCTCGGCCTCCCGCTCCTGCGACCCATCGCCCGCTGGGACGCCCGGATTGTTCGTGTTCATGCGCGGCTCCCTTCCGCCCGCCGCCCGGCCGCTGCTGGCGGATGATCATCCTACGGGTTCTCCGCGGCGCGGTCCGCTTCGCCGCGTCGCGCCCGGCACGTCGGGCGATGGGAGAATGAGATCACCGCGTCGCCCGCGGACCAAAGCAGGCGGGAGGAACCGGATATGAGTGAACCATTGAGCGGGCGGATCGTGGAGCCGGGATCCGGTCCCGATTCCGGCCCGCGCCCCGACCCGCGCTCCGGCTCCGGCGACGGCACGCCGCGCGGCTTGCTGCCCTCGCGATGGGCCAAGGCCTGGATCGTCCCTGTCGTGTTCGGCGGCGCCTCGGTGGTCCTCGGCGCGCTGGTCCTGGTCTGGCCGGGTCACACGGTTGGCGCGCTGACCGCGCTGTTCGGTCTCTTCCTTCTGCTCAGCGGCCTCTACCGCTTCGCGGCCGCGATTCAGTTGCGGGGCGTCGAGCCCGTTGCGCGCGTCGTGGCGCTCGTGCTCTCCGTGCTGTCGATCGGCGTAGGCGTGGTCTGCCTCATCGATCCGTTCTCGACGGCCTCCACCTTCGCGGTTGTCGCCGGCGCTTTCTGGCTGGCGGCCGGGGCGATCTCGATCCTCGGCGCCCGACAGCGGCGCGGGCGCGGGATGCTCGCCGGGCCGGCCCCGGGCATGGCCGGAGGCTGGTTCAGCATCGTGGTCGGCGTGCTCATCGTCCTGTTCCCCGGAGCCAGCCTGGTGTTCCTCGCCGTTGTGCTCGGACTCTGGCTGATCTTCTTCGGCTTTTCGGCCTTGGCGACCGGCCTCATCGTTCGCCAGGTGCTCAAGAACGCCGCGACCGCCGTGCTCTATTGGCCGTGACATCCGTCGCCTGTCGTCGTCGCCCCTCGTTCGTCTCCGGACGCCCGTCCGCCGCAGCCGTCGTCCCTTCGGCTGTACGGCACTGGTCATGACGCCACGTCGGGTCTAGCGTTTTGTTATGGGCATTGAGATTGCTGACGAGCGCGAGGACGGCCACTACGCCGCATATCTGGACGGCCGCCGCGTGGGGTTCGCGACTTGGGTGAAGGTCAAGGACACGGTGATCCTCCCGCACGCCGAGGTCCACCCGTCGATGCGCGGTCAGGGTATCGGATCGCTGCTCGCCCGCCGGGCCTTCGATGACGCCCGCGCCGAACGTCACCTAGTCCTGCCCAGGTGTCCCTTCATGCGGCGGTGGGCCGATCTGCACCCAGACTACCGGGACATCGTGCGCACGCCGCGGCCCGGGGAGATGGTCGCGCTGGACAACGCCGCCCACGCGGTACGGACGATGGAATCCCTGCAAGACATGTCCCACCGTCGCCCCGCCTCAGGCGAACGCCCCCAAGCCCCGGCCCCAGCCCCAGCGCCCTCCTCTTCGCCGTCATCGTCCCCCTCGTCCTCGTCCTCGTCCTCGTCCTCGCCATCGTCGTCCCCCGCCAGGTCCTGACCTCCCCTTTCCGACCCCGCCAACCCGGCGCGCCGTACCCCTGCCGCTTGCTCTCCCATCCGCGTATTCTCAGCGAGAAATACCCGCATATGGAGGGCGCCGCCTACATGTCTCTTCGCGAAGACGCCGCCGAGATCTCCGGCGAGCTGCGCACTCTTCGGCACGCCCTGCACCGTGAGCCGGAACTCGGCCTCGTCCTGCCGCGCACCCAGGAGAAGGTGCTGACCGCGCTCGACGGCCTCGGCCTGGAGATCACCGCGGGGAAGGGGCTCCACTCGATCACGGCGGTGCTGCACGGCGGCGCGCCCGGGCCGACTGTGCTGCTTCGTGGGGACATGGACGCGCTGCCGCTCCAAGAGAACAGCGGCTCGGACTTCACATCCCGCGTCGACGGGACGATGCACGCCTGCGGCCACGACCTGCACACCGCAATCCTGACCGGCGCGGCGAAACTGCTGGCCGCCCGGCGCGAGAGCCTGGCCGGGGACGTGATCTTCATGTTCCAGCCGGGCGAGGAGGGCCAAGACGGGGCCGCCCACATGATCGCGGAGGGGGTGCTCGCGGCCGCCCGCAGCACGCCGACCGCCGCCTACGCGATCCACGTGACCTCCGGCCTGCTGCCGCGCGGCGTGTTCGCGACCCGGCCGGGCCCGTTGATGGCAGCGTGTGCGGACTTCCGGGTCACCGTGAGGGGCCGCGGCGGGCACGGCTCGGCGCCTTATCGGGCCAAGGACCCGGTTCCCGCTGCATGCGAGATGGTGACCACCCTACAGACGACCGTGACGCGCCAGTTCGACGTCTTCGACCCGGTCGTAGTGACCGTCGGTTACTTCCGAGCCGGGACCAAGAACAACATCATTCCGGACACCGCGGAGTTCGACGCGACGGTCCGAGCGTTCTCCGCCGAGGCGCTCGACCGGGTCAAGCCCGCGCTCCTGACCGCCGTCAAGGGCGTCGCCGCCGCGCACGGCCTCGAGGTCGATGCCGAGTTCCACGGGCTGTACCCGGTCACCGTGAACGATCCGAACGCGGTAGACACGGTGCACGCCACGATCGCCGAGACCTTCGGCGAGGAACGGTTCCTCCGCATGGCGAACCCGCTGGCCGGGGCTGAGGATTTCTCGCGGATCCTGGAGCGCGTACCCGGCGCGATGGTCTTCCTCGGCGCGACGCTGGACGACCGCGACCCGGAAATCGCGCCGTACAATCACTCGGCGGAGGCGGCCTTCGACGATGTGGTCCTGCCCGACGGCGCCGCGCTGCTCGCCCAACTGGCCGTCGGCCACCTGAACCGCGATGCCGCCGCGACCGCCGCCGATCCGTCAACGGCCGTTGAGACCGCCCGAGACCGGTAGAATGACCATGCGGCGAGCCGGTCGGGCGACCGCGGGCCGCCACGGCGGTCCGAGGAAAGTCCGGGCTCCACAGGGCAGGGTGGTTGGCAACACCAACCCGGGGTGACCCGCGGGAGAGTGCCACAGAAAACAGACCGCCGCGGCGAACGACCGCGGTAAGGGTGAAACGGCGGGGTAAGAGCCCACCAGCGCCCGGGGCGACCCGGGCGGCTCGGTAAACCCCACCCGGAGCAAGGTCAAGAAGGGCGTCGCGAGGCGCCTGCGCGAGTGTTCGAGGGTGGCCCGCCCGAGCTCGCGGGTAGACCGCTGGAGGCGTGCGGCGACGCACGTCGTAGATGGATGGTCGCCCCGCGCGCCACCTGGCGCGCGGACAGAACCCGGCTTACAGGCCGGCTCGCCGCATAACGGTTCATAACGCTGCACGTCAGCACCACGTTCGGCGCTGACCTGCAACGGCAGGCTCTTAGCGAGGGTTACTGAGAGTTACGTCACGATTCCTCTGTTTCGCATCGTCTAGTGACGTTCTATGCATCGTGGCGACATCTTGAACGTGATGTCTGTACGCCGACTTCTGTACGCATAACGCGAAATCCATTGGACTCGTGCAGATCACGGTTCTGCTCTCGTGTCCTCCGATCCGCACAGTATGCACGCGTCCGCACGGACATCCGTGACCTCGCGCGCGTCTGCGCACGACAACGCGCGGACGGACAGCACGCGGACGTCCGCACCGACCTGTGGCACGGCGAGCAGGTCAGGCTTCTGGCGGTCGCGGTCACCAGCCTCTGGCGCGCCGCAGTTGTTTGATCCCGTCCTTGTAGGCGGCGATGCCGGTAGGACCGAGCAGGTGCCGGTACGCGCTGAGGGCGTCGATGCTCGATTCGATCTCGGCGAGACCTTCGAGGCGTACCAGATCGGCGGCGAGCTGTTCGGGGTCGGGACGCAGCGAGGCGCAGATCGCCAGGTGCGCCGCGGCGATTCTTCCGCCGATGTGGGAGGGTTCGGTCTCATACGTGCGGTAGTCCTGGGACAGGACCGCGTAGAGATGGCCGTCCCACGCGTCGATCGCCTCCTCGGCGATGTTCAGGGCCTCGCTGGTCGCCGGGCGCTCGGCAAGTAGCTCGAGTTCCTCGGCGAGGCGGTATCCGGCTACCGCGATGTCGTGCAGGTCCCACTCGTAGCCGGACTCCACGCCCAGCGCTTCGTCGATGGCCTTGCGCACGAGCGCGATCTCGGCGGGTCCGGGCGGCTCGAGCAGGTCTGCGGCCTTGAGCAGTGAGCTGGCGAAGGAGCGGCTCTGCTCGGCTTGGTCGGCGACGAGGTCTACGAGTTCGCGGTGGGTGAGGCCGTCGGCGATCTGCACCCACTCGGCCGCGGTCTTGGGCACAGCCGAGCCCGATGGCGTCGCGTTCGCCGACCACGGCAGGCCTGCCTCGACCGCGGCTCGGGCGACGACTACGGCGTGTGCGCACAGGGGCTGGGGCCGGCCCTGGTGGCGGCCCGCTCGGCACTCGCAGTCCGCGGCGAGTTCGCCGTCGGCGACGCCGACCCAGCAGTCCATCGCGCCGCTGTCCGGTGTGGTCACGGCGGCGCGCGCGCCGCCGTCGCTGGACCGCAGCGATCTGATCCGCGTTGACACGTCGAGCGCAGTGTTGCGGACGTCAGTCGGAAGGTTTTCGAGCAGGGCGTCGATGTCGATGCGTATGGCCACGGTCCGTCATCCAATCACGTCTCGTCGAAAGTGGGCGGCGTGGGTGGTCGGTCGTGGCTGGGGCCTGTTGCCCGCAGATCGGCGATGAGCAGGTCGAGTAAGTGTTCTTCTTCGACGCGCATGCCGCGCTGCGCGATGGCCTCGCTCAGCCGGGGATCCCACGGGGTGTCGGCGGGCACGCCGGTGGCCAGGGGGCTGCCGTGGCCGCGGTCGAGCGCGGCGAGGTAGGACGTCTCGTCGAAGCGCCAGGGGGAGGTGCCGACGAGGCGGAAGACGGTCGTGGCGATGCGCACTCCGCCCCAGTCGAAGTCGCCGTGGTAGGCGAAGCGGGCACCCTGGTCGGCCAGCTGGGCGAGCAGCGTGCGGGCGGCGGCCGAGAGCTGTCCCTCCACGCAGATCAGCGGCGGGCAGGCCGAGCCGAGCTCGTCGGCCGCCGCCGCGACGACGGCGGGGTTCTCGCAGACGAACACCGTGCTGTTGCCGGTGTCGGAGCCGATATCGAAGCGCGGGGCGTCGCGGGTCAGCTGTCTGAGGGTCAGCACGGCGGGCTCGCCCGCTTCGTGCGCCGCGGCGAGGACCCGGCCGGTCGCGTGCCGGTGATCGCCGGTACCCGGGTCGGCGGGCAGTCCTAGGACGAGCACTCGTGAGGACAGTTCGTCGCGTGCCACCCCGATGGCTGCCCAGGCGGCGCGGCGCTCGCCCGGGGTCGCGGTCTGCCGGGCGGTGAGCCCGGCCAGGGCGCGCACGGCGGAGAAGACGAGTGCGCCGAGAGGCCTTCCCTCGTCGAGTGCGTGCGCGTCTCCGGTGGTGCGCGCAGCCAGGACGGCCAGGCCGATGCCTGGGGAAGGCAGCGCGGCGATGACGCGCGTGGCGCTCGCCGAAAGCGCCGCCGCCGTTCGGGCGTTGTCTTGGGACAGCCGCTTGAGCAGGCCGGTCGTCTCGATCTCGGCGCGCCATCCGGCCAGCTCAGGCCGAATCCGCGCGCACTCGTCGAGGGGGAGAAGCGCGGATTCCCAGGCCAGGCGCTGTGCTTCGGCCGCGGTACGGCGGTCGGTGACCGGGCCGGTGAGGGCGACGACTGCGGCGGCGAGACCTTCCGGGCAGACCTCTGATGCACGCAGGGCGGCGTCGAGCTCGGACAACCGGACCGACAGCGAGTGGCCCGCGCCGGGTGCCCGACCGAGCAGCAACTCGACGGCCCGGCGCTGGCCGGCGGTCGCCTGGGCGAGGGTGACGACGCCGTCGAGCGCCTTGCCCTCCGCGAGGCGACGGCGGACCCGGTCGACCAGCCACGCGGTGTCGGGACCGCCGAGCAGGCGGCGCAGCCGTGCTTGGTCGGGATGTGCCTGATCGGTCGGGGTGCGATCGCCCTGCATGGTCATCCCTGCGGGTCGAACGGCGCTGCCGGGGCGTCGTCGACCTCGGCGGCGCGTGGTGCGGCGGGGACGTACGGCTCCGGACGGCGCAGTCTGGCGCGTTCATGTCCGTCCCAGCGCCACGGGGTGACCAGGACCGCGTCGATGCCCTCGCGCCGGGCGAGCTGGGCGATGCCGATCCCGGGCACGGTCGGGTAGCAGGCCCACTCGCGCTCGCTGGTCATCACCACGTCCAGGTCGAAGGAGGCGAGCAGGCCGAGGCACTTGGCCCGCGAGTCGTCGTCGACCCCTGCGAAGGCCTCGTCCAGGGCGATCAGGCGCGGCGCGTGCGGGCTGCCGGAGGAGTAGTAAGACGAGGCCGCCGCGAAGAGCGGAACGGACGCGGCCAACACCCGCTCGCCGCCGGAGGCCGGGCCCGTCGCCGGTCGCCACTGCCCGTCTTGGCGGCGCTGGATCGCGAACTCGTGCCAGCCCCGGTAGTCCAGGGCCCGGGTGAGCTGGTCGTGCCAGGAGTCGCCGGGGTGTTCCTGGCGGTCGGCCGCGATGCGGGCTTGCAGGAACTCCCCGACCTGGGCGCGGTCGGCCGGGCGCCACGCGTCGGAGGACTGGCGCAGCAGTCGTCTGCGCATGGCCTCCAAGCCCTCCGGCGCGTCGCGGGCGGGGTTCCATTGCAGGCGCAGCGCCATGCCGGTGGAGGTGGGGCGCTGCTCCAGGTCCCGGTTCATGGCCAGGACCTGCTCCTCGGCGGCGGCGATCAGCTCCTGGAGTGCTCCGGCGACCTCGCCGACGAGGTGGTTCTCCAGTAGTTCGCGCTCCTTGGCGGACAGCAGCCGGCCGCGCTGCTCCACCTCCTGCCCGAGAGTGTGCGCGAGTGAGGGGACGTCCTGGGTGCGGCCCTGGAAGAACACGTCGACGACCATCACGCCGTCGTGCAGAGTCATGCCGACCGAGTGACCGTGCCGCCCGAGCGCGTCGGTCAGCACCTTGTGCTCGGCGGAGACGCGCTGCTGGATCAGCTCCCAGGCCCGCTCGCCGTCGTCCATCGAGTCAAGATCCTGATTTACCTGGCGTGCCAGCGCGACCGCTCGGGTCGGTGCCCAGGCCTCGGTGTGGGGCGGCAGGTCGAGCTGCGGGAGCGCGGCGGAAAGTAGGCCGGTCTGCGCGAAGGAGCGCAGCGCGACCACCGCGCGGTCGCGTTCGCCGACCGCGTCCTCGATGTCGCGACGGATCCGCTCGCGCTGCCCCTCGGCGCGGGAGCGGTCCGTCAGGGCACGTTCATGCTCGGCGCGCGCGGCCTTCTCGGCCCGGTCCCGCTCCTCGACGGCGGCGGCGGTCTCGGCCAGCCGGCGGAAGAGCTCATCGACTCCGGCGCCCACGGTCTCGGCGAGCACGCGCCGGTGTTCCTCGGCGCCCTCGGCCTGGAGCCGCGCCTCCTCGGCCGCGGATTCAGCCTCGGCACGCACCCTCTGCGCACGCTCGGCCTCGCCAGCGGCGTCGCGCTCCTGGTCGGCCGAGCGTGCGGCAGCGGCGGCGGCCGGAAGCAGCGCGGCGAGCGCGGCACGGTATCCGGACACCGCGTCGCGCACGGCGGCCAGGCCGGACCGTTCGGCGGGCAGGCCGGTGTCCTGCGCGTATTCGGCGGTGGCGGCGTCCGCCTGCTCGGCGTGCTCCTGGCGGTCGGCGGCTTCGAGCGCGGCTTGTTCGCTGCGCTCGGTCAGCCGCCGCACCACGTCGTTCTCGGCGCTCAGGCGGTTGTGCGCGGTGCGCAACGGCTCGTCTGACGGCTGCGCGGCCAACTGCTCGGCGAGCAGTGCGGCGCGTTCACGCACCTGTTCGCGAGCCCCGCTGATCCGGTCGAGTTCCGCGGCGAGTTCGGCGCGTAGCGCGGCGAGTTGGGTCAGCCGCGCCCGGCGCGCGGCCTCGCGCGAGCCCTCGCCGATGTAGCGTGCTGATTCCTTGGTCCAGGAACCGCGCAGCGCGCCGATCCGATAGCCGCCGTCCGCCGCGACCCACGTCGCGTGCGCACTCTCGCCTAGGCCGATCGCCGTGAGGACGGCGTGGACCGCGTCGTCCGAGAGGGCTACGGCCTGCGGATCGTCCCGGTCGACCGCCGGACGCAGTACTGCGGCCAGCCCGCTGGCGGGGGCGGGGGAGTCGGGCAGGACGACCGCGTCGCCGGTGCCCGGGGCGAGCAGCGCGCCGTCCGGGGTGAGCCAGGCGTCGAGCAGCCCCGCTGCTTCGAGCGCTGATTCGATCCCGGCGCGGTCCTGTTCGCGGACTGTCTCGGCGAAGTCGACGGCGCGCCACAGCGGCGCGCCGGGACGTCCGGCGCGTGCTGCGTGGTCACGGGTGTGCGTGACAGGCGGCGCGTCGTGGCCGCCAGCTTCCAACCGCGCCGTCTCGGCGTCGAGCGCGTCGCTTTCACGGCTCGCGGCGGCGTGCTCGGCGTCGAGTTCGGTCTCGCGGCGGGTGAGCGCGGCCGAGGCGAGCCGATGCGCGGAGGCGGCGGCGACGGCGGCCGGGTTGGGACCGTCGAGCGTGTCGGCCCATGTCTCCAGCAGCGCAACTGTTTCTTCGGGCTCTGTGATGCTCAGTTCGCTCGCCGCGTCGATCCAGGCGCGGTAGTCGGCGGCCAGCCGCGTACCGGACTCGGAGACGGCCGTCTCCGCTGCGACGACGCGCTCGCGCCCGTCCGCGAGCTCGGCGCCCGCGCGTGACGCCTCGGCCCGCGCGGCGCGGGCACGTTCATGTGCCTGCTCCGCGGCGGACAGCAGGGATTCGAGCCCCGCGACGGCTTGGGCGCGGCGTTCGGCTTCCCGCTCTCCGGCACGCCTGGCCTCGGGATAGGGCGGAAGGTCCCGGTCCAGGGCCAGCGCCACCGCAGGATGGTCGATTCCCGCGAGCTCGGCCACGCGCGCCGCGTCCGCCCCGGCGGCGTCCAGATCCCGGGCGTCCGCCGCCGCTTTGATCGCCGTCTCGGCCGCCCGCCGTGTCCAGCCCTCAGCCTGGGTGCGGGCGGCGTGGACGGCCGAGTCCCGGTCGACCGCGACCCGAGCCAGGGTCGCCGCCGTCTTGCCCGCCTGCTCCAGTTCGCGGGCCGCGTCCATCTCTGGGCTGCGGTTGAGCGCGTCGTGCGCGGCCGTTAGGCGGACGCGCTCGCCGTCGAGGAACTCAAGGCTCTGCAGCGCCGCCGTCAGGCGTGTCTGCGCCTCGCCGTGCGCGGCGTCCGCCTCGCCCAGGTCACGACCCAGGTGCTCGTACTTGCTGTGAGCCAGGCGCAGCACGGCGGCCTGGCGCTTGGCGGCGACCCGCGCGTAGCTGCGGTAGTGGCCGAGGAACGCCAGGGCGGCGCCGGACGCCTCCATGAGCGCCTGGAGGGCTTGGCGCTCCTCATCCAGGCCGCGGAACGCCTCGGCGATCTCCCCGACCAGTGCCGGGTCGAGCGGCGGCAGCGCCTGGGTCAGCGCGCGGGAGAGCAGCTTCTCGTCCGGCTTCTTCGACAGCTGCGGCTGGCGCAGCTGGATCAGCAGGCCGACCAGAGCTTCATAGCGTTCCTGGCCGAGCCCGAACAGGTTCTCGTCCACCGCGCGCCGGTATTCCGTGGCCGTGTCGTACACGTGGCCGTGACCTTCAACGGTCTCCCTGAGGCGTTCGCGGGTCAGCGGCACCCGGGTCGCCGACATCAGCGCGAGGCGCGGTCCGATCCGCTCGGAGGTGACGAAGAACCAGTGCTTCGCGATTCCACGGCCCTTGACCGCTTTGAGACCGCAGCCGAGCGTGCGGTACTCGGGAACGCCGTCCTCGGCGATCCGGCCGAACTCCAGCCAGGTGTAGCCGGTGCGCTCGTCGTGGGGGTGCTTGCCGCCGAGCAGCAGGTTCCACTCCATCCGCTTGTTGCGGTCGCCATCCGGCTCGACCCGGTTCGGCGCCAGCTCGCCGTCCAGCAGGAACGGGAGGGTCAGGGCGAGCACCTTCGACTTGCCGGTGCCGTTATTGCCGCGCAGCAGCAACCGGCCGTCGTGGAAGCGGAACTCCTCGCTGTCGTAGTAGAAGATGTCCACCAGCCCGGCGCGCAGCGGCTGCCATCGGGGCCTGGTCGGCTCGGGCAGGTCCGCGGTGTGCACTGACAGGGTCGTCGCAGTGTCCGCAGTCACAGTGTCCGTGGTCATTGCGGGCGGCCCTTTCGGATGGTCGGCGCGGCCAGCGCGTACCGGGCGATCGCGGCCTTCGGGGTGACCGTCTCGCGTTCGTCGCCCACGTAGTCGATGAGGTCCAATGCCTCGAGCCGCGCCAGCGCCTGCGCCACCAGGTCGGCGGCGGCGGCCGGTTCGGTCGCGGACTTGCGCCAGTAGGCGCGGTGCTCGATCGCCAGCCGTCGTACCAGGCGGGTGAGTTCGAACGCTGATTGCGGACGCCCGGCCGTGGCCAGGTGCGCGGCGATCAGCAGCGTCACATGCCCTTCGGTCCCCTGCTTCGGCATGCGCACGTCGGTCAGCTCGTCGTCCGGATCGACCATCGCGACACCCTCGGCGCGCAACTCGGCTACCAGACCGGTCAGCTCGTTGATTCGTCGGGCGATCGCGTGGCGCTGCGAGACCATGTAGGCCCGCTCCTCCTCGGACAGCTCCGCGTAGTAGACCACCGGGTCGTCCAGCAGGCGCCGGGTCAGCCGATGCCGCAACGCGCGCAGCCGCAGCTCGTCCGTATCCGGGGCGGGCTCGGCCGTCAACGCGGCCAGCCGCCGCTCGAACCCGGACTCGCCCACGGTCGAGGGCCCGCGCTGGGTGGCCAGCAGTTCCGCGAGCACCCGGCGCTCCACGTCGTAGAGCACGTCGGTCTCGGTGCGCACGGACTTTCCGGGCACCCCGTCTGCCGAGCCCGGCGCGGCCAGAAACGCCTCCTCGTCCCCGGCGACCCGTCGCAACGCCCCCAGCTCAAGCAGCACGCGCACCGCCGCCACCAGGTCGGAACGCTCCTCCCGCCGCTCCAGGCGGAACTCGATCCCCGCGTCCGCCAGCGCCGGATCGGCCGCCCCAGTCAACACCCCCTCGGCGAGCCGGCCGAGGGTGATCTGCGCGTCGGAGCGCTCCAGGACCGCCAGGGCCAGGCACAGCAGGACGTAGCGGCGGCGGGTGAACGGCACCCGGGTCTTGGGCGCGAGCGCGGGCCGGGTGTGATCCCTCAGCCGGGCCGGAGTCTTGAACAGGCGCGCCGTCTGGGTGTCGACCACCAGTCGCCAGCCGGTCTCCTGCGTGAACCACGCCGCCAGGTCCGCGGCGTGCTTGCGCACCAGCCGGAACTGCTCGGTCCCGGCGGCCAGCAGCGGACGGGCCAGCAGCGCCCGCGCGGCGCGTCGCCGCTCGCCCTCGACGTCGATCAGCGTGCTGACGGTCATGCGCCCGCTCCGTGCCGGGACGGGAACGGCGCGACCAGATCGAGGATCTCGATGATGTGCTCGGGCCCCGACAGCACCCCGTCCTCGGTCGGGATCTCGACGACCCGATCCGCGTCGACGAGCTTGAGCCGGACCTCCATCGTGCCGTCGCCGGTGATCGCGCCGGACTGTGATTCGCCAGGCGTGCGGGCCGCCAGCGCGTCGCCGAGCATGGCTAGGAAGAGCCGGAACGCGCCCGGGTCCAGTGCGCGCGGCCCGGCCAGTTCGGACAGCAGTACCGGGCCGTCGGTGGCCAGTCGGGCGCGTGCCTCCGCGGTCTCGGCGGCCTCCCGCTCGGCTTGCTCGGCCAGTGCCCGTCGCGCGGCGGACCGGTCGGTCACGCGGTTCGGCTGTCCACGGCGCTCGTAGGAGCCGGTCTCGCGCAGCCGCGGGCTGATCTCCAGCGCCGGAGCCTCGGCCCACGGGGTGTTCGGCGCGGGCTCGGCCTCACCCCAGGCGGCCTCGGTCGCCGCGTCCACCGTCAGGTGCCGCGCGGGGGAGAGCGCGAACGCCGCTCGCCAGAGGCGGTGCGCCGCAGCTTCGTCCGGCGCCTCGGCGAAGAACCGGGCCAGCGCGCGGAAGTCGGCGGACCGGTCCGAGCGCCCGCCGCGCCGCTCGTTGAGCGCCGCGACCGTGTTGACCAGGCTCGTGATCGCGCTCACCGCCGAACCGCGCAGCAGTTTCGCCTGAGAGGGATGGCGGCTGCCCCGGCTGACGAACCAGTCCGACAGGCCCCGCCACCGGTTCTCCCAGGCCGCCAGCGCGCCCGTCAGAATGCTGTGCCAGACGTCTGCGACGGCGTCGTTCTGTGCCGCGCCGTCGCCTGCGTCGGGCGTGTCCGGCACTGCGTCGGCGGCCTCACGGCGCGCCGCGGCCTCCAGCAGTCGGCCGATCCCAGCCTCATCCAGCCGCCCGATCAGCTCGGCGATCTGCGCGCCACGGTTGGCCAGGTCCGCGATGAACCGTTCGATGTACTCGACGAGGCGGTCCTTGTAGGCGACGAACGCGTCCTCGTCGCCGTCTTGGAAATCGATCGTGCGCCGCAGCGAGGCCATGAACGCCTGTGCATTGTCCGCCAGGCTGCTGAAGCGGTCGGCGAGCCCCAGCAGCAGAAGGTGCACCTTCGCCGGGTCCGGATCCGCCTCACCGGCCAGCGCGAGCAGCGAGCCGAGTTGCTCGGCGATGTCGGCCAGGGCCACCGACTGTAGCTGCCCGCGTCGGCCGAGCGCCTGCTCGTAGACGGCGATCGCCTGGATAGCCGCCTGTCCGTGCTGGGTGAGCTGGTAGAGATAGCGGGCCCGGTGGAAGTCCTCGACGGTGGTCACCCGGCCGGTGTCCGCGTCGGCGCGCAGATTGCCCCACTCGACCAGCTTTTCCAGCGCGGCCGCCACGATTTCGACCGACGCCGCCTCGACGGTCCCGGACGGATCGGACAACGCCCTGGTGTCAGCCGAGTCCGCAGGCCCCGACGCGGTCCGGCGCAGCTCGGCCGCCACGTCCTCGGGCCGCAAGTGCACGGTGAACCGCTCCCTGGCCTGCCCGAACACCCCCAACACCGCGCTGTAGAGCCGGGCGTTCGGCGCACTGAGGTACGCGAACGGCTGCGGCTGCGACTCGACGATCACGAGGTCCATTCTGCCGGAGCCCGTCTAGCCGCGAGGATGGATTCACCCTGCCTGGGACACGCTTCGAGCCACCGCGCGCCCTCATCCGGCTCTCGTGCGCCGGGCTGGTGTCGACGACTGGTTCTGTTGCCGTCGATTCGCGCGGGAACGGGACTCAGCTGGTGAGGGCGCGCCAGCTGCTGAAGACGTCGAGCGGCAGTTCATACTCCAAGCGCCAGTGGATCCGCATCGGCCTCTGCCCGGTATGCGACACGTAGGTGGCCGGCCCGAGATAGCAGTAGGGCGGGGCGCCGAGCTTTCCGTCGGCCTTCTTGCGCTCCCGGACGAACAGGTGGACTGTCGATCCGCGCTCGGCGTGATGGATATAGCGCTGCCCGACGGCCGAGTCCGTACTCGTCGAGTTCTGCGATTCCCACTGGAACAGCGTTGGCGTGATCACCCGGTCCTCGTACCGGGTGGACTCCGAGCGGTGCTTCTCCGACTTCTCCAAGTCCACGAAGAACAGGTCGGCCGCCTGCTGCGGCAGCCACGTCACCCCGGTCGGCTGCCCCTTGTATTCGCCGCCGAAGGCTGCTTCCGCCTCCACTCGGCGGTAGCGGGCGTGGACGTGCAGCGGTAGCGCGCCGTCCTGGTCCACCGGCCGGGCCACCCGCCGCAGCCGGGAGCGCAGCACCGGCAGCAGTTCCCGCAGTTCGGCGGTCCGACGCTGTTCGAGTAGAAGTCGGCTGAGCATCGCTTCGGCCGGGCTGTCCGCGCGCGCCGCTTTCCAGAGCAGGCAGTTGGCCATCGCCAACAGTCTGCGCGTGCGCGCGGTGTCCTCGGGCTGCTCGCCGTTGGTCAGCTGCTCCAGCAGATCGAGACGCTCCGTGTCGTCGATATGCAGCATGCGGCGCAGAGCCCCGTCGAGATGGCCGTCCTGCGGTCCGGCTTCCGGGATCGGTAGTCCGGCCGCTGCACGCAGCCCGCTCCACGTGCCGTTCGCCGGGCGGTAGATGTCTTCGACGTCCAGGCCGCACTGCTCGAGGAACTCAGTGAGAGACACGTCGCCGAGACCGCGCAGCTCCCCTGTGACCCGGTTCCAGCTCAGCCGGAGATTTCCCCGCAGATTGTCCAGGATCGTCTGCCGGGCGATCCGGTCCAGTTGGATGTCGCAGCCGGAGGGCAGCGAGGGGAATCCGGCCTCCACCGCTTCGGTCGCCTTCTTGCGGCTTCCGCCGGCCATGGCCCGAATCTTCGCCTCGAAGCTGAAATCCGTGTGCTGGACACCGATGAAATCAAGCACGGTCAGGCTCGCCTTGTCGGGCGCCCGGCGCAGTCCGCGCCCCAACTGCTGGAGGAAGACGGTTGCGCTGTCGGTCGGCCGCAACATCAGCACGGTGTCGATCTCGGGCAGGTCCACGCCCTCGTTGAACAGATCGACCGTGAACAGGATATTGACGTCGCGCGCCTTGAGCCGGGCCAGCGCGCCTGCCCGCTCCTCGGCTGCGGTCCGTGATGTTACTGCGGCCGCCGGGATCCCGGCTTCGCGGAACTTGCGGGCCATGTACTCGGAGTGCTGGATAGAGACGCAGAAGCCGAGCGCGCGCATCCGGCGCCAGTCCTCGACCTGGGCCTCCACCGCCTTGATGATCAACCTGACCCGGGCATCGTCACCCGTGTAGAGCGCCGTCAACCCGGCTACGTCGTAGCCGGTGGCCCGGGAGAACTTCAGTTGTGCGAGGCTCGTCTCGTCGTTGACGCCGAAGTAGTGGAACGGGACCAGCAGCCCACGGTCGATTGCCTCCCACAACCGCAGTTCCACCGCGACATGTCCGCCGAAATACGAGGTGATGTCCCGGCCGTCCGCCCGTTCCGGAGTAGCCGTCAGGCCGAGCAGCACCTTTGGTTCTACATGGTCGAGCAGCCGGGCGTAGGTAGCGGCCGCGGCATGATGGAATTCGTCGATGACGATCACGTCGAAGCGTTCCGGATGCAGCTCCCGATCCAGGTCGATCTGCGCCAGCGACTGGACCGAGGCGAATACGTGCTGCCACCGCTGCGGCTTCTCATCCCCCTTCAGTAGTTCGCCGAACGCCGAGTTCTTGAGCACGTGCCGGAACTTGATCCTGCTCGCGATCAGGATCTCCTCCCGGTGCGCGACGAAGAGCAGCCTGCTCAGGCCCGTGGCCGCCAATCGCCGGTAGTCCAGGGCCGCCACGATCGTCTTCCCGGTTCCGGTCGCCATCACCACCAGGTTCCGGTACCGGCCGTGCACCGCCCGCTCCGCCTCGAGTTCATCGAGGACTTGCCGCTGGTGCGGGTGCGGGGTGATGTCGAAGGTGACGAGTTCGGGCGGCAGGTCCCTGGGGCCCTCCCGCTCCAGGGCCAGGGCTTCGCGCAACCGCTCCCGCTGCTGTTCGTCGCCTGCGTTGTAGGACTCGAAGCCCTCGTCTTCCCAGTAGGACTCGAAGTTGTCCGCGAACGCCTCGATCAGGTGCGGCGCCTCCACCGCGGACAGGCGGACATTCCATTCCACCCCGTCTGTCAACGCCGCTCTGGACATGTTCGAGGAGCCGACGTAGGCCGTCGAATATCCGGTGGCACGGTGGAAATGCCAAGCCTTGGCATGGAGCCGGGTCGCTTGCGTCTCATAGGAGACCTTTACCTCGGCACCGAGCCTGGCGAGCTCGTCAACCGCTCGCAGGTCCGTCGCGCCCATGTACGTGGTCGTCACGATGCGCAGACGGCCGCCGCGTTCCACCAGATCGGTCAAGGGCCCGAGCAGCATCCGCAGTCCGGACCATTTGACGAAGGCGCAGATGAGATCAACCCGGTCCGCTGAGACGAGCTCGCTCTTGAGCGCGTAGAGAATCCGCTCGCCGCCCCGGTTCGCCAGTAGCGCGCTGGACGCGAGGGGCGTCTTCGGGCGGATAGGGAAGATCGCCGCGCCTGGGTGTTGTCCTGCCTTGGCGATCGCGAGCAGCAGTTCCTGTGAGGCCGCGATCAAGTCATCCGCTCGCGCCTGCTCAGGCACCAGGCGGCTGAGTAGCGTCACCACCTGGTTCGCGGTCGTGATCTGAGCGGCGAGCCGACCTGCCTCATCCCTGCTCTTACTCTGTGCGCGTAGGGCCCGGCGGGCCAGAGCCCCGATATACCGGGCCAGGATTTCAGGCGCGTCGTCCGGCTCCAGCTCCTCGCGTTGCACGAGCCCGGCCTCAATACTCGGAGCCAGGCGCGCGTGCAAGCCTTGAGTGATGACTTCCTCGTAGAGCCCTGCGGGCAGGTCCGTCACGCCGGCAGAGTACGCCAACAGGCCGGCATGAGGTTGACTACCGCGAGCTAAGCCCAGGTACGGGTCCATGCGCTCTGTCGTAACGCGCCCTTTTTCCTTTTTGACTAACATTCGTGTTACTGACATGATTGTTAGTAACATCAATCTCGAGCTGGAAGGTTGGCGCGATGGCGGACTTCGTCGGGCGCACGCGGGAACTGGCGCTCTTGCGGGACGAGCTCGAGCGGGTGGGCTCCGGAGTCGGTGGAGAGCGCCCCGGGCGCTGCCTGCTCCTGCGCGGGCGACGGCGAGTGGGCAAGTCGCGTCTGGTCGAGACGTTCGTGGAGCGCGCGGGCACGCCCTCCTTGTTCTTCACCGCCACAGGCGCGGTGCCCGCTGCGGAACTGCGGCAGCTCGCCGAGGACGCGCAGCGCTCAACCCTGCCCGAGCGGGAACTGCTGGCCGCCGCGCGCCCGGCCGATTGGGGTGCGGCACTCCGACTGTTGGCGGCGGCGCTTCCCGACGATCAGCCCTCCATTGTGGTTTTGGACGAGGTGCCCTATCTGATGGGGCGCGATGACGCGTTCGAAGGAGTGCTGCAACGCAGTTGGGACCGCCTGTTCGAGCGTAAGCCGGTGCTGCTCCTGCTGATCGGCTCGGACCTGTCGATGATGGAGGCTTTGACCGCCTATGATCGCCCGTTCCACCAGCGGGGACGGGAAATGGTGATCGGCCCGCTCAATCCGCGGGAGATCGGACAGATGTTGGGTCTGGGCGCGGCCGACGCCTTCGACGCGGCCCTGGTGACCGGTGGACTCCCGTTGATCTGCGCGGAATGGCCGCACGGCGCGTCCGTCGAGCAGTACCTCGCCCTGGCGCTGGCCAACCCTGTCAGCGCGCTGCTGGTGTCCGCGGAACGCTCCCTGGCCGCGGAATTCCCCGACCACACCCAGGCCCGGACCGTACTGAGCGCGATCGGTACCGGGGAGCGCAGGTTCACCAATATCGCGAACGCCGTCGGCGGGATCGCCGCCACCCCGCTGAACCGGGCGCTTGGCACACTGATGGACAAGAGGATCGTGGCCGGGGAACTCCCCGTCTCCCTGCAGCCCTCCAAAGACCGACGCTACCGGGTAACGGATCCCTATCTCAGGTTCTGGCTGCGCTTTCTCGGCCCGCACCTCGACGAGGTCGAGCGGGGCCGGGGTGATACCACCACACAGCGCATTGCGACAAGCTGGGCCAGTTGGCGTGGGCGCGCCATCGAGCCACTAGTCCGCGAGTCACTCGCCCGGCTGTTGCCCGACCAAGGCCTACCCGACGCCCCGGTAGTGGGCGGGTACTGGACACGCAACAACCAGATCGAAATCGACATCGTGGGCGCGGACCGGGGACCGATCGCGAAACAATTACTGTTCATCGGCTCCATCAAGTGGCTCGGCAGCGCCTTCGACGAGCACGACAAGGCGGCGCTGTTGCGGCACTGGGCGGCGCTGACAGATCAGCCCCTCCCACTGGTCGCCGTGAGTCGAAGCGGTGTCCAATGCGCGGAGATTGACGCTGCCTACGGACCGGACGACCTGATCCGCGCATGGCCCTGAACAGCGGCGATTTCAGGCATCCGCCCGGCCGGTCGACTCTCAACGAATTCGGGAACTGATATATCGATCGAGTACGAGGAGACCGCCCGCCGCAGTCTCGCGGTCAACGTCGTAGAGGGCTGGACCAGGACCCAGATGGAGGGGATCCGGGCGGGTGATAGTGCTTGTCCGGCGCCTGGTGCTGTGGGCGCCGGACAAGCACTGTCGCGATCTATGTCTGTGTGAAGCGGCAGGCGAAGTCAGGAGGTTGGCGGTGGGGATGCGGTAGCGGTAGGTCGGGCGCATGATCGCGCAGGGGAAGGCGTTGCGCTGGGTGAGTCGGTAGGCGGTGGTCATGCTGATGCCGAGGGCTCGTGCGGCGGTGGCGAGGTCGACGGTGACCGGTAGAGCGAACAGTTCGGGGAAGGTCATCGTGTCGGGCGTTGATCCGCTCGGCCAGTGCGCCTGAAGTGTGTGGCCTGCGGCGGGGGAGCGCGTCCTTGCGGA
>NZ_DASZGI010000258.1:0-21252 GCF_035938995.1 Actinocrinis sp. | reverse complement strand
TAGCCGCCGACCCGACGAACGCACTGGCGCTGGAGGCGTCTGTTCGACGCGCCGCGGCCCTGGCCACCGATCCACGTTCCAGCACCCTGATCCGCCTGGCCGCCAGCCAGCGGGTGGCGCGCGCCCAACTCTTCGACGGTCCGGGCAGGTTCGCGCACTTCCAGCTCTTCTGCCTGATCACCGCCGGCCGAGACACGGGCAACCGGTCCTTCGAGCGCCAGCAGTTGACCGAGCACCTGCGGTTCGCCGCCCGGGCCATGGCCGCCGCCGGAGCACGGCACACGCAGATCCGCCTCACCTGCCTCGACGAAGCAGCGCGGCCCCTCATCGAACACGTACACCGTGACCTCAGCGACCTGCCGGCCATTGACGTGCTCGAAGATCCCGAACGAGCCGCGGGAGGCGGCTACTACACAGGCATCTGCTTCAAGATCCACGCTGAAATCGCCGGTCGGCAGATGGAGACTGGCGACGGCGGCTTCACCAACTGGACTCAACTGTTCACCGGAAACCACAAGGAACGGCTCCTGACGAGCGGATTCGGTGTCGACGAGCTTGCCAGCGCCCTCCCTCGACATCCAGATCCGGCACGTCGAACACGCCGGGCAAGGTGACTAGAGCTAGTCGCCCCGCGCTGCTGCTTGTGACCGCCAGCGCTCGAGTAGTTGGGTGGCGAGGTCCGCGGCGATCTCGACATGTTCGCGGTCCATGCTGCCGAGCACGTAGTAGCGCTCAAGGTATTCGGTCGGGTGCCATTCGAGGTCGTTGCCGATGGCCTCGTCGGTCGGCAGTGGCTTGGTGTGGGTTCGGCGCACGAGTCCGGTCGCTTCCTCGGCCGTCCCACCGTCCTTGATCAGGGCGAAGTACTGCACCAGGGGCTCGTCCTGTTCCATGTTCACCACCCTATCTTCCTGGCAGCGCGATATCAGTGGCGCCGATAGGCCTTGGAACCGTGCCGAAGATCTGATTCTGTTCCGCCTTGAGCTCTTGGACCCTGGCCTCCGGGACGCCCGGAATCCTGGCCTGCTCGTACAGCTCGTGGGTGACCATCTTGGCGTCGAAGCTTTCCTGGGTGTGGAACTGCATCTCGAATACGTGTCCGGTCCGCGGGTCACGCCAGAAGCTGTTGATGCCCTTGTAGTCGTCCCTGTCCCAGGTGTTCTTGAACTTCACATTTTCGACGCCGACGTCTTGAAAACGACGAAGCGCGGTGTTGACCCCGTCGGTGTAGGCGGTTCCCTCGCCCGGGAGCTTAAAGGTGTAGCGGACTGAATCCTTCATGTCGGCCAGCGCGCTGTCCACGTCGCGGGTGGGGCTTTCGGACAACTCCTCCGCGAACTTGCGCTTGAACGATTCCGGGCTCTTGAGCACGAAGTCCGGGTAGCCCACAGTTTCCGCGCCGGGGACCTCGTCCCTGATGCCCATGACGACCGGTGTGATGTTCGACTCGGCGTCCTTGGCCTGGGCGAGGAACCGGTCCGCGGCGGCGTTCTCCTCGGGGCTTAGGTGCAGTCCGCCTTCGCCTTGCCATCCATCACCTGTGGCTCCCTGCGGGTCTAGGATGCCGGAGATCCTGCCCGGCGCCCCGGAACCCGCGCCGGCGGTCTCGGCGGCGGAGGCTGCGGACCGCTCCTGGGAGGCCGCGCCGCTGGACATCACCTTCGCGATGGCCTGGGTGTTCTGTTCCTCAGTGGCCAGCATTGCGTCGGTGGTCTTGTCCGCCGTCTGGGCCGTGGTTTCGACGAAGTCGCCCAGCGCATGGCCCGCGTTTCCGAGTGCCTCGTCTGCGCCGTCGGCGATGCCCTTGAAGGCTGCCGCTCCATCCCCGTCCGGCATCAGAAGCTCAGCTCCCGCACTCCCTGCTGGAACGTCAGCGCGTGCGACCGGAACGTCTGCGCGTGCTGTCTTAGGGCTGCTGTGTTGGCGCGCACGACCTGCTCTTCGAGTGCGAAGCCGGTCGACTCGGCGCCCGACGGGGTGGTCTTGGACCAGTCCAGGCCCGCCATCGTCTCGGCCACCTTCGCGAACAGAGGCTTCGCCGCGGCCTCGACGACCTGCCCGATGATGTACTGCTCCAGATCTTGGACCAGCGACTCCATCAGCGCCCTGCCCGCAGCGATGATCGCCGGGACCGCGGCCTCCGCCAGTCCGAAGGTCGCCACCGCGGCGGCCTGGTCGGCGACGAACGTGGCGGCCATCCCTACCAGCTCCCCGATTGCGGCGACCTTCTGGGCCACGACGTACCCCGCAGCGACCTCCAATGCGTCGGCGAGGACCGCGCAGCCGTCCACCAGCTCCGTCACGTGCCGCGCCGACAGCTCCTCCCAGCCCGAGGACAACTGCCGCGTGGAGGCACCCTGATAGCCATGGGCGACGCCCCGGATTGCGGCCGACGCGTCCTGGTGAGTCGTCTGCACCGCCTGCGCGAAGTCCCGCACCAGCGACGCGAACTGCATCACCGAGTCCTCGTTGATGTACGGCCACTCCACCCCGATCACGTTGAGAAACGTGACCACCGGCGCCGGCAGATCGTCGACCGCCACAACCCCACCACCCGTGAGACTCGCATCGAGCGTCAATCGGACACGCGGACAGTGCCAGCGACCGTATCAGACCAGCGAGATCCGGGTGAGTGGGAACCTGTTGGCGCTGTGGGTATAACCGCTGCTAGGACTAGAAGATTGTCCGACGCGGGGAAGGAGGCCGCGGGGTGGAGGTACGGGAGTATCGGGGCTCTGACGAGGTGCAATGGCTGCGCTGCCGGGTGTTGGCATTTCTCGACACCGCCTACTTCGACGCTGTGGTGACGGAGAAGCCCGTTCTGGAGCCGCAGGCGGTCGAGTTGGTGGCGGTGCTCGGGGGCGAGATCATCGGGCTCTGCGACGTTGAGGTCGAAGGGGAACTGGCCACGATCGACACGATCGCGGTGCATCCTGACTATCGCGCACGGGGGGTGGGGACTGCCCTTTGCGTCGAAGCGGCCAGGCGGGCCGTGCCGTTGGGCGCGCGGACGCTCGATGCTTGGACGCGGGAGGACCCTGACACTCTGCGCTGGTATCAAGCTCAGGGCTTTGTCGAGTCTGAGCACTACCTTCACGTATACGCCGACTACTACACCGATCCAGGCGAGCCGGACCGCGCCGTCGTGCGGCGACCGGGCTTACGGCCGATCAAGCTCTTTCTGCACGCGCCGATCACGCAGGAGGACGCGATGCGCAAGCAGTTCCGCCGCGTCCACGTGTGCCGACGATTCAGCATGGAACTGGTGGAGTAGGCGTGGAAGTCAGGGTCCTGATGGAACTGCTGAGGACGGCAGGGCCCTGCCGTCTGCCGTTGGGTGTCGATCAGGCGCGGGCGGCCTGTGCGCGGGCCATGATCGCGGTGACGACCTCGGTCTTGGCGTCCGCGTACTCCTGGATGTACGTGAAGCCCTTCGTGGACAGGTCACGCTTTGTGCGCTCGTAGAGCTCGCGGTCGTCGTCGTGCGCACGCAGCCAGTCCCGGAACATCAGGTTCCGCTCGATCTCCGGACTGCTCGGGAAGTGCACGTGCAGGTTGATGTTGGTGTCAGGACCCTTCAGACAGCGGTGCTCGTACCAGTCGGGCTCTCGGATGACCAGGGTGTACCCGTGGGCCTCGAGCGGGGTGACGTAGGACGCTTCGTCCGCCGAGTCGGGGACGACCAGCAGGATGTCGATGATCGGTTTGGCGGCGAGACCGGGCACCGAGGTCGAGCCGACGTGCTCCAGCAACACCACGCGATCGCCGAGGATCGAGCGGATGCGGGCGGCCTCCCGCTCGAACAAGGCCGGCCAGGCCGGGTCGTAGTCGTCGATCCGCACCGGGCCGGTCAGCTTGGGCGGCTCGACTACCCACGCCGACAGCATTTCCTGCTCAGAGCGGACCTCGCCGGATTCCACGGCATCGGACATGGCATTCCTTTCGCAGGGCGGCCGACCAGGTTATCGGATCACCCTTGTGGGCGCGCCGCATTATCCGGTCACCCGCGCCGGACCTCTGCCAGCACACGAACGAGCGCGTCGAGCGCGGCGGGATAGGTATGCTCCGACGGCGTTCCGTATCCGACGATGATTCCCGGCGGATGTTGAGACGCCTGGGCGTGCGAGTCGTGGTAATGCTCGGCCAGGCCGTCGATCGCAAGGCCCTCGCGGGCAGCGCGATCGAGGACGTCGTCCTCCTCCACGCCCGTCGGCAGGGTGATCAGCGCCTGGAGCCCGGCGGCGATTCCGTGGACCCGAAACGCTTCGTCGGAGGACAGTGCGGCGAGCCGGGTCAGCAGGATGTCCCGGCGACGGCGGTAGCGCAGGCGGCAGGCGCGCACGTGGCGGTCGTAGACGTGGCTAGTGAGCAGGTCGGCGAGGGCGAGCTGGCCGAGCGTTTCGGTCTGGTGATCGGCATGGCGCTTGGCCTCGACGATCGGGGCGACAAGCGGCCGCGGCAGCACCATCCACGCGAGCCGGAGCGCCGGGCCTATCGTCTTGGCTGCCGTGCCGAGATAAACGACCTGGTCCGGCGCCATTCCCTGGAGCGCTCCGACGGGCTGGCGGTCGTAGCGGAATTCGCCGTCGTAGTCGTCCTCGATGACGACGGCACTGGTAGTGCGCGCCCACTGAGCGAGGGTATGGCGCCGGGAGGGGTGAAGTGTCGCGCCGACAGGGTACTGATGCACAGGGGTCACGACGACGGCGCCTGTGCGAGCGTGCTCGGCGGTGGCCAGCAGGTCGGCACGGGCGCCGTGGCCGTCGACCGGGAGCGGCGTGATCGGCATGCCTGCGCGAGTGACTACGTCACGGTGGAAGGGGAGCCCGGGGTCCTCCATGGCCATGACGGCGACCCCCTCGTCGCGCAGGACGCGAGCGAGGAGAGCGAGGGCCTGCACGAAGCCGGTGGTGATCACGATCCGGTCTGGGCTCGCGCTGACTCCACGCGTGCGGCCCAGGTAGTCGGCGAGTGTAGTGCGCAGTTCGATGCGGCCGGCCGGATCGCCATAGCCGTACACGGCGGCAGGAGCGGCGTTGAGGGCTCTGCGATACGCGCGCAGCCATGCTGCCGTGGGGAAGGCGCTGACGTCGGGGCGACCTGGGCGCAGGTCGTGACGCGGCTCCGGGGGCTCCTGCGGATTCGGTGGCGCGGGAGCGAGCGAGCCCGACAGGGCGGCGACTTCGGTACCCGCGCCGCGTCGGGCGATGAGGTAGCCCTCGGCGGTCAGCTGGTCGTACACGGCTGTCACGGTCCCGCGCGCGAGTCCGACTTCGCCGGCCAGGGCGCGGGTGGAGGGCAGGCGCGTGCCTGGAGCCAGGCGCCCGGCACGGATTGCGTCGCGCAGCCCGGCTTCGAGGCCGCCGCGGCGCCCGGCGGCCGGATCGAGGTCGAGATGCAGGTCCACGCCGAAAGTGGCCCAATAATCCGACATGGAATTGGACCTTATTAGTGGTCCAGCACGGCCGTAATGTCATAACCATGACGACCGAGACCATGACGAGCGGGAACGCGGTGGGAGCGATGACGGTGACCGGCGAAAAGGTGATTCCGGGGGTGCGGCTGGCCGTGGACGACCTGGTGCCGCATTTGACCAAGGCGATGAACGGCCTGGAGGCGGCGTCGCGCAAGGTGTCGCTCGAGGCGCCGCTGCTCGAGTTGGTGCGGGCACGCGCCTCGCAGTTGAACGGGTGCGCCTACTGCGTGGACATGCACACGATCGACGCGCTGAAGGGCGGCGACAGCCAGCGACGGCTGTTCGCGCTGCCGGTGTGGCGCGAGACGCCATTCTTCACCGCTCGCGAGCGCGCGGCGTTGGCCCTCACGGAGGCGGCGACCCGGCTGACCGACGGCCAGGTGTCGGACGAGGTGTTCGACGAGGCCACGCGGCAGTTCACCGAGGTGGAACTGGCCGAGCTGATCTGGACAATCGCGGTCATCAACACGTGGAACCGGTTGGGGGCGACGGCGCGCCCGTGGCCTCTGGACTGAGCACCCTGACCCAGCCGTGGCCATAGGACTGAGCGCGCTGGACTGAGGGCGACGCCATAGTGGCACCCGGCATGGCGGGTGCCACTATGGCGTGGAGCGATCGGTGCGGCTAGCCGGTGGGGCTGGTGCCGACCGCGCCCGTTCCGACTCCGCCGCTCGCCGACCCGCTCGCCGGTGGGGCCGAAGGGCTGGCGGTGGTGGGCGAGCTCGCAGGCGGGGCGCTCGTCGTCGGCGTGCTGGGAACGGCGGGAGTGCTGGAAACGGGACTCGCGCTGCCGCTCGCCACCGGACTCTGCGAGACCGCGGTCGGCAGGGGGTACGCACCGGGCCGGTAGATGTCGGTGACGAAGACATCGGCGCCGCACGCGGCCGTGAGCGTGACCTGGCCGGTCGGCGTGGTGCCGGTGACCGCGTAGCCGAGCGAGTACGTGGTGGTCGCGTTCGAGGCGGTCGACGCGCTCGGCGACGCGGACCCCGACGGCCGCGGGCACTGCGCGGCCGCCCACGCGAACTGGAATTCGTAGCCCTCGCCCGGGGCCAGCACCATCGTCGCGCCCCACGTCGACACGCTCGGTAGCGCGGGCGCGACCTTGGTGTCCTCCCTGAGGATCAGCACCGACCCGGCTGCGGTACCCGCCTGGTTCGTGACCGCGAGCACCGGAGGACCGACGACCACGCAGGTGGACCGGGCCACAGCGCTGACGTGTCCATAGACGACGCCGTTGAGCGTGGGGCCAAGCGTGGTGCTGGTGATCACCGACGACGCGGTACACAGCGGCACCTTGGTGGCGGCGGCCGCGGACGGGGTCGCGGTGACCGGGGGCACCGGGCCGATCGCGGGGCCGGTCTTGCCGGTGTCGGTGGTCGGCCAGACGACGTGCCCGCTGTTCGCCGCCGCGGCGGCGCTCCGATCGGCCGCGGAACCGCCGGTCTGGCCGCCGGTCACGGCTCCGCCGCCGTTGCCGGCCGTGCCGGTCAGCGTCGGGACGATGTCGAACCGATCGCCGGTGGCGACGGTCACCGCGACCGCGATGACCAGGACTCCCGCGCTGCTCAGGAGCGCCGCCCGGTTGCGCTGGCGGACGCGGGCCTTGCGGCGGATGCGAGAGAGGCCGCCGGGCGGGGGACCGCCCGCGCCGATCGAGGCGACCCGGGAGCGCAGCGCGTCGCGCAGCAGATCGGGATCGCGGAAGTCGGACACGGCGGATCCGGCACTTGTGGCACCGGGAGCCGCGGAAAGCACGCCGTCTGACGCGTGCTGATCGCCGGGCGCCGGGATGCCGGACATGTCGGCAGCCGCGCCGGATCGCGCGGAGATGATCCGGGCCTGGCCCGCGGGGTTCCGCCCCGCCGCGGGGGTCGGGACGGGCCCGGTGGGCACCGCTCGTCCGGGATCGTCGGCTGGCCCCCCGGCCGGGCGGCGCGTCGGACCGCCGGCTGGCGGGACTACGCCGTCCATGCTCATCGATGCTCCTCCATGCGGGCCCGCAGCGCCTCGATGCCGCGCGAGCCGTACGCCTTCACCGATCCGATGGATACGCCCAGGACCTCGGCGACCTGAGCTTCGGTCAGGTCGCCGTAGTACCGCAGCACCAGGACCTCGCGCTGTCTGCGCTGAAGGCCACGCAGGGCCTGGATCAGCGCGTCACGCTCCAGGGCGTCGTACGCACCCTCTTCGGCGCTCGCCGCGTCGGGCAGCGGCTTGGGCAGCAGGCGCAGGCCGAGCAGCCGGCGCCGCAGCGTTGAGCGCGCGAGGTTGACGACCGTCTGCCGCAGGTACGCCAGCAGCTTCTCGGGCTCGCGGACCCGGGAGCGGGCCGCGTGTACCCGGATGAAGGCCTCCTGGACCACGTCCTCGCAGGAGCCGACGTCGTCGAGCAGCAGAGCCGCCAACCGCAGCAGCGAGGTGTAGTGGGTCTGATACGTCTCGGTCAGCAGGTCCGTCGTCACGTCGACGTCAGTGGCCACCGCACCCCCAGCCGGGGAACTCACCGGTCGGATGGTCACCGGTAGCGCCACATCGCACGACTCCTGGTCCACCGGCACGGTGACCCATCGTCGCGGCTCGGGTGGTGCCGTGTCCAGACTTGACAGCCCGACAAATCGTGCAAGAGGGCGCGACAGCACCACGCCGGGGCAACCCGCCACGGGGGCCCGGCGTTCGTCGCTCGAACGCCCGACCGGGGCCGGTATGGGTCGCTCGACGGTGGTGACTGTCACGCCTGTTAGACATGCGAACCCCCCTCGACGGTTGTACTCCATCCGAGCGATTGCGACGGATCGAGCACGAGAGGGGTGGTCACGACGGCAGGATCCCATTTCCGTAACCAGACGCGCACTGATTCGGACGCGAAAACGCCCGCGCGAGTGAAGGTTGGGGGCGCACATCCGCGCGCGCTCTGCCTAGCACGGGCCCCGCGATCCCCGTTGCGCTTCACGCACACCAGGGGGATCTAAAACAGAGCGCCGGATAAGCACGCGGCGTCTCACGTGTGCGATCGCGAGGCGGCCGAGTCCGCCATGCCTTGAGAACGCCCTAGTGGTGCCGGGCGATGAACTCCTTCGCCAGCAGCTCCGCGATCTGGGCCGTGTTGAGCGCGGCGCCCTTGCGCAGGTTGTCCCCGCAGAGGAAGAGCTCCAACTCGCGCGGATCGTCCAGGCTCGAGCGGATCCGGCCGACCCATGTCGGGTCGGTGCCCACGACGTCGTTCGGGGTGGGGAACTCTCCCGCCGCCGGGTCGTCGCACAGCACTATGCCGGGAGCGTCGCGCAACACCTCGTGCGCCTGCTCGACGGTCACCTCGCGCTCAAAGGCCGCGTGCACGACCAAAGAGTGCGTGGTGACGACCGGGACGCGCACGCAGGTCGCCGAGACGCGCAGATTCGGCAGGCCGAGGATCTTGCGGGACTCGTTGCGGACCTTCAGCTCCTCCGAGGACCAGCCGGCGTCCTTGAGCGAGCCGGCCCACGGCACCACGTTGAGCGCGAGGGGTGCCGGGAAGGGGCCGAGGTCGCCGACCGCGCGGCGCAGGTCGCCGGGCGCGGTGCCGAGGCTCGGACTCGAGGCCACCTTGGCCAGCTGGTCGCGCAGGGTGTCGATGCCCGCCTGTCCGGCGCCGGAGGCTGCCTGGTACGAGGCGACGATGAGGGAGGTCAGCCCGAATTCGGCGTGCAGAGCGCCCATCGCGACGATCATCGAGAGGGTGGTGCAGTTCGGGTTCGAGATGATGCCGCGCGGCCGGTTGCGCACCTGCGCGGGGTTCACCTCGGGGACGACCAGCGGGACGTCTGCGTCCATCCGGAACGCGCCGGAGTTGTCGACCACCGTGACGCCCTTCGCTGCGGCGATCGGCGCCCATTGGGCCGAGACCTCGTCGGGCACGTCGAACATCGCGACGTCGACGCCGTCGAAGGCCTCCTCGCGCAGCGCGATCACCTCGACCTGCTGTCCGCGCACCGTCAGCCGCTTGCCCGCGGACCGCGCCGACGCGATCAGCCGGATCTCGCCCCAGACGTTCCGGCGCGTCGTCAGCAGGTCGAGCATCACGGTGCCGACCGCGCCGGTGGCGCCCACGACCGCGAGGGTGGGCAGCTTCGCGGAGTACTCGCTCATCGTCCGGTCCCTCCGTAGACCACGGCCTCACCGTCGGCGTCGAGGTCGAATGCGCTGTGGATGGCCTGGACCGCGGACTTGACCGCGTCGGAGCGGCAGACCACGGAGATGCGGATCTCGCTGGTGGAGATCATCTCGGCGTTGACCCCGGCCTCGGACAGCGCCTCGAAGAACAGCGCGGTGACCCCGGGATGGCTCTTCATCCCGGCGCCGATCAGCGAGACCTTGGCGATCTGGTCGTCGTAGGCCAGCGAGTCGAAGCCGACCTGCTCGCGCAACCGGTCCAGCGCGGTCATCGCCTTGGCGCCGTCGTTCTTCGGCAGGGTGAAGGAGATGTCGGTCAGGCCCGTCGCCGCGGCGGAGACGTTCTGCACCACCATGTCGATGTTGATCTCGGCGGTGGCGATGGTGCGGAAGATCCGGGCCGCCTCGCCCGGCTTGTCGGGGACCCCGACCACGGTGATCTTCGCCTCGCTGGTGTCGTGCGCGACGCCCGCGATGATGGCCTGCTCCATCTCGGTCTCCTCCAGGCTGTTGCTGATCCGGGTGCCCTCCAGCGCGGAGAAGGAGGAACGCACGTGAATGGGCACGTCGAACCGGCGGGCGTACTCCACGCAGCGCAGGTGGAGGATCTTGGCGCCGCTGGCGGCCAGTTCGAGCATCTCCTCGTATCGCACCGCGGTGAGCTTGCGCGCGGTGGGCACCAGGCGCGGGTCGGCGGTGAACACGCCGTCCACGTCGGTATAGATCTCGCACACCTCGGCGTCGAGGGCGGCGGCGAGCGCGACCGCCGTGGTGTCGGAGCCGCCGCGGCCGAGGGTGGTAATGTCCTTGGTGTCCTGCGAGACGCCCTGGAAGCCGGCCACGATCGCGATCGCGCCCTCGTCCAGCGCGGACCGGATGCGGCCCGGGGTGACGTCGATGATGCGGGCCTTGCCGTGCGAACGGTCGGTGATGACCCCGGCCTGGCTTCCGGTGAACGAGCGCGCCTCGAAGCCGAGCGAGCCGATCGCCATCGCGAGCAGCGCCATGGAGATCCGCTCGCCCGCGGTCAGCAGCATGTCCAGTTCGCGGCCCTCGGGCAGCGGGGAGACCTGTTGAGCGAGCTCGATCAGCTCGTCCGTGGTGTCGCCCATCGCGGACACCACGACGACGACTTCGTTCCCGGCGCGTTTGGTCTCGATGATCCGCTTGGCGACGCGCTTGATGCAGTCGGCGTCGGCAACAGAGGAGCCACCGTACTTCTGTACGACTAGGCCCACAGTGTGCTCCTGACTCGCGGTGCTCGAACGCCGCGCGGCCGGGCGGCGCGCGGATGCGGTCTGGCAGGCTCGGGTCCAGCAGGCGTGGAGACGTGCGGCATGGGCCGATCGGAAGACCGCCGCCCAGTGTAGCGAGCGCCTTCCGACGTCCTCGAGAATTCCAGATGGTGAGACGGGTGTCTCAGGAATCGCTCATACCGCTGGTCTCCACGACGGAGTGGGCATCCCGTGCCGTCGGCCTGGCGGCCCGGTGAAACCCGCCCCCTGACAACACGAACGAGCACCGTGCACGGTTCCCGAAAGCGCGTTCCAATCGGGACGATCGCCGAGTGGTCGCTGATCGACACTGTCGGCTCCGGAGGCGTCGGCGCTTCAGTCATCGAGGCGGAACCGAGCAGACGTTCGTACCGCCCGGCTCGCAGGTTCGCCGACGCCATAGCTGCAGCGCTGTAGTCCTAGCCGCTCGCGGCGTCCTACTCCTGAAGGCGGGAGCGGGCGATGATCGACTGGAGCGCGCGCACTGCCGCGGAGGCGGCCGGTCCCCAAGCGTTGAGGTAGGAGAACTGCCACCACCACAGCGCTTCCAGGGTGCGCCCGGCCCGATAGTGGGTCAGGCCGTGCGCCAGGTCGGAGACGGCGGAGGCGATGTCGTCCGAGATCCGGCGCGCCTCGAGCTCCGGCTGGGTGGCCAGCGGGTCGAACACCTCGCGGTAGTTGTCGCAGGGCTTGAGCAGCTCCGCCAGCTTCTCGCGCAGCTCGTCCAGGTCCGGATCGGGACCCGGGTCCTCCTCGAAGCGCTCCTCGGGCACCACGTCCTGCACCGCGCCGAGCCGTCCGCCGGCCAGCAGCAGCTGGGAGACCTCGAGCAGCAGCATCGGCACGGCCGAGTCGGGAGCGTCGCCGCGGGCCACGGCCCGCACCACCACGAGGAAGGACTCGATCTGGTCGGCGATCTGGTCGGCGAACTCGCTCAGCTCCGCGGCGCTGTCCAGGACGGACGCGGATGGTGGCGCGGAACCGGCTGTGGCGGCGGCTCTCGTGGTGGCGCGGGCAGCCGCGGAAGCGGTGGTCGCGGTAACGGTTGTGTCAGACATCGAGTGATCTTCTCCCTTCGAAGGCCCGCCCGAGGGTCACCTCGTCGGCATATTCGAGGTCGCCGCCCACCGGCAGTCCGGAGGCGAGACGGGTGATGCGCAGCGCCCCGTCCGCCGCGAGCGGTTTGACCAGGCGGGCCAGGTAGGTCGCGGTGGCCTCGCCCTCAAGGTTCGGGTCGGTGGCGAGGATCAGCTCGACCACGCTCCCGTCGGCCAGTCTGGCCATCAGCTCGCGCACCCGCAGGTCGTCCGGACCGACCCCGTCGATCGGCGAGATCGCGCCGCCGAGCACGTGGTAGCGGCCGCGGAACTCGCGGGTGCGTTCGATCGCGACGACGTCCTTCGGCTCCTCGACCACGCACAGCAGGGCCGGGTCGCGGCGCGGGTCCAGGCAGATCCGGCAGCGCTCGGCCGAGGCGACGTTGCCGCACACCTCGCAGAACCGCACCGTCTCCTTCACCCGGACCAGCACCTCGGCCAGCCGGCGCACGTCGACCGGGTCGGCTTGCAGCACATGGAAGGCGATGCGCTGCGCGCTCTTGGGCCCGATGTTGGGCAGCCGGCCCAACTCGTCGATCAGATCCTGGACGACGCCTTCGTACACGGCGCGTACCACCCCCCGTCGCGGATCCCGCAGATCGGCTTGCTCGCCGGTCCGCTGCCCGTTGCCGTCCTGCCGGTCATCAGTGCGCTCTCATCCGTTCGCTTGCCTGTGGGCCGCTCGCGCGCCCGCTCGCTCTCAGAACCCCGGCAGGTTGCCGCCGGGGCCGCCCATGCCGGGGCCGAGGCCGCCGAAGGTCGAGCCGAGCGGGCCCATCTTCTCCTGCTGAAGGCGCTCGGCCGCCTGGTTGGCGTCCCGGACCGCGGCTACGACCAGGTCCGCCAGGGTCTCGGTGTCGTCCGGGTCCACCGCCTCCTTGGCGATCTCCAGGCCGATCAGCTCGCCGAGCCCGGTGACGGTGGCCTTGACCAGCCCGCCGCCGGCGCTGCCGGTCACGTGCTGGCCACCGAGGGAGCGCTGCGCCTCCTCCATCTGCTGTTGCATCTGTTGGGCCTGCTGTAACAGCGATCCCATGTCGAACCCGTCGGGAAACACCTGAGCTCCTTGTCGGCTCGGAGTGCCATGTCGTGGTGCGCTGGGACGAGCCTATGCGCTCAACGCCGCACCGGGAGTAGGGCGCGGAGAGCGATCTCCACGAATTCTTATTGGGTCGGCTCAGTCCGGCCCGCCGCTCTCCTCCAGCACCGTCGCGCCCAGTTCCCGGATCAGCAGGTCCCGCGCATTCGGTCCGGCGTCATGCACGTCCTCGTCGTCGGGATCGGGTATGTCGTCCTCGATCGACGGCTCGGACGCCGGGGGCGAAGACCAGCGCGCCGCTCCCCCGCCGAGCGCTCCCGAGTCCGGGGACCCCGCACCGGCCGTTGTCGCGCCCGTCACTGCGCCATCAACGGACGCGCCGGAAATGGACGCGGTGCCCATCGCGACCGCACCGAGCGAGGCCGAGCCAACCGATACAGCGTTGAGGGATGCGGCGCTGATCGAAGCGGAGCCGAGTGCTTGGCCGGGGACCGTGGCGCTCCCACCCGGCCCGCCTGGCTGCGGGTTCTGCGGCGCGAGCGACGGGCCCGGAGTCGCCGACGCCGCCCCGAACGTTGGGGGCGCGGGCGGCGGGCCACCCCCGGTCGCCGTGCCAGCCGACGGATCGACCATCGCGTCGATCTTCCAGTCCGCTCCGGAGACCTCGCGCAGCGCCTCGCGCAGGACGTCCTCGCGCGGCGATCCGGGGAAGTTGTCGCGCAGGCCCGAGTTGCTGAAGCCGAGCTGCAGAGCGTTTCCCTCGACGCCCACGACATGTACGTTCTGGCTGAAGATCACCCAGGCGACCTTGCTGCGCCGGGCGACCGCGTCAAGGACCTGCGGCCACAGCTGGCGAATCGAATCGCGGCCCGCGCCGGATGAGCGAGGACTAGGAGGCGATGCCGGGGCCGGAGTCGCGGCAGGTGCGCTCGCGGCCGGGTCTGGGCCAGCAGTCTGGGCTGGAGTGTTCTGCGGTGGAGAGTTCGTGGTCTGAGGCGCCTGGTCCTGCGCGGAACCGCTCGACCGCAGCCAGGACGGCGCAGCGAGGGATCCCTCCGCTGGCGGTGCCGTCTGGGGCGGTGCGTTCTGGGGTGGTGCCGCTTGGGCTCGCGGAGGTGCTTGAGGCGGCTCCGGTGCGCTCGGCATGGCCGCAGGTGGAGAAGCATCGCCCGGCGACAAGCCAACCACCGGTCCGCCTGGATCGACCGCCCGCCTCGGCATCGCCGGGGCCGGTCCTGACGCGCCGCCGAAGACGCCGGCCCCGCCACCGCGCTCAAGCCGGTCCAGGCGGGCAGCGAACCCCCCAGTCGAGTCGTCCGCGGCGGGCAGCAGCACGCGCGCGCAGACCAGTTCGAGCAGCAGACGCTGCGAGGTGGCCCCGCGCATCTCGAGCAGACCCGCGTTGACCAGATCGGCCGCGCGCGACAGTTCGGCGGGCCCGAAGGCGGCTGCCTGCTCCCGCATCGCGGCGAGCCGGTCGCCGGGAACTGAGATCAGGCCCTTGTCCGGGGCTTCCGGCATCGCGGAGAGGATGAGCAGGTCGCGCAGCCGCTCCAGCAGATCCGCGAGGAACCGCCTGGGATCGTGGCCACCCTCGACCACGTGGTCCACGGCCCGGAAGGCCGCGGCCCCGTCCCGGGCTGCGAGCGCTGACACCGCCTCGTCCAGCAGGGTCGCGTCGGTGAAGCCGAGCAGGCTCACCGCCATCTGGTAGGTCACGCCGTCATCGCCCGCGCCCGCGAGCAACTGGTCGAGTACGGACATCGAGTCCCGGACAGAGCCCGCGCCCGCCCGCACCACCAGTGGCAGTGCGTCTGGATCCACCCGTACCTGCTCGCGCTCGCACACCTGAGCCAGGTAGTCGCGCAACACCCCGGGCGGCACCAGGCGGAAGGGGTAGTGGTGCGTGCGCGAGCGGATGGTCCCGATGACCTTCTCCGGCTCAGTGGTGGCGAAGATGAACTTCAGGTGCGGCGGCGGTTCCTCCACCACCTTGAGCAGCGCGTTGAAGCCCGCCGGGGAGACCATGTGGGCCTCGTCCAGGATGTAGATCTTGTAGCGGGCGGAGACCGGGGCGAAGAAGGCGCGCTCGCGCAGGTCCCGCGCGTCATCGACGCCTCCGTGCGAGGCCGCGTCGATCTCGATCACGTCGATCGAGCCGGGGCCGCCGCGCGAGAGGTCGGTGCAGGACTTGCAGACGCCGCACGGCGTCGGAGTCGGCCCCTGCTCGCAGTTCAGGCAGCGGGCCAGGATGCGGGCGCTGGTGGTCTTGCCACAGCCGCGCGGCCCGCTGAAGAGGTACGCGTGGTTCACCCGCTGGTTGTGCAACGCCCGCTGGAGCGGCGCGGTCACGTGCTCTTGCCCGATGACCTCCTCGAAGGTCTCGGGTCGATACCGGCGGTACAGGGCGAGCGACACGCTCCGAGCGTAGTCGCTCCGACCCACAGCGGCGGACGCCCGGAAGGGGTTGTGGATAACTCGGAACCCGCGCCACCCCCCGCCAGGCCGGGCATGCGAAGACCCCTCGCGCACCCGCCAGAGCCTGCCTACCCTTGCTGCCTTCCGGCCCTGGGGGGGTTCAGCGGGGTGACGCCACACGAGGGGTCCGCCACCAAGAATAGCCCATGCGCGGCCGTCGGTCCGACGATCGAATCCTGTGGCGGAGCACCCTCATGTGTCCGGTAAGCTAACCGGCGGAGGATTCGCCTAGTGGCCTAGGGCGCACGCTTGGAAAGCGTGTTGGGGGCAACCCCTCACGAGTTCAAATCTCGTATCCTCCGCCGATAGGGAACCCCTGACAGGTGCGAACCGTGGTCAGGGGTTCCTTTGCGTCTCGGCCGATCGAGGCTCGGATGATCGCGGGGCTCGGTTCGGAGCTCAGTTCGGGGGCTGCCGGGCCAGCGCCGAGCCAAAGCGCCCGGCGCATCAGCTCGCGCACCTCGGCGCCGTTGGCGCGCAATTCGGCGGTGTGCGCGTCGCGCACGAGGGTTTGGGCCACGGCCAGGCGCACGCCGCCGCAGTAATAGCGGCATGGTTGGCTGGCTAGCCGACTACACGACGCCGCCACGGGCAGATTCGATCTTTGAGATACGGGGATGAGCGGTGGCGCGCTCACTCGCCCGGGGAAGTCTGCTCTTCTGCTGATCGGACCGGTCGCGGCGCCCCGTGCTCTCGGTGACCGGTTGTGTAACGGACGGCACACAGAGAAGCAGTAACAGACGGTGAGTCGGTAGGCTGGACGGGTGATCTTCAAGCGCATCGGGGACGGGCGGCCGTATCCCGACCACGGCCGCACCTCGCGCGGCTGGGCCGAGGTGGCGCCCCGTCAGGTCCGCCTGGACCAGCTGGTGACCACCCGGCGCCAGCTCGATCTGGACGCGCTGCTCTCCGAGGACTCCACCTTCTACGGGGACTTGTTCGCGCACGTGGTGAAGTGGCGCGGCGAGCTGTTCCTGGAAGACGGGCTGCACCGCGCCGTACGGGCCGCGTTGCAGCAGCGCACTGTACTCCATGCGCGGGTACTCGACCTCGATTGACGATTACCTGTCGTAGCGGTCCGGGTACGTTCGGGACATGGACCAGACACCCCCGCCCCCGAGCCCGCCGGAGGAAGAACCCGCCGCCGAGACCCTGAGCCCGCCGCCGGCTCCCACCCCGTCTCCGGAGCCCGCGGCACCGGACCCGAGCCTGGCGGAGCCAGTCCCGACAGAACCCGCCCACGCGCCGACCGGGCGGATGAGGGCGGCTGGGCGTCCCCGGCTCGGCCAGGAGATCGGCGGCAAGAAGTTCCGCGTCGGCACCGGGGACGAATACGTGCCGTTCCGCAGTCGCACCAAGAGACGCCGAAAGGTCATCGCGGCTGGCGTGTTCTGCGCGGTCATCGTGGGCGCGGGCGCGTACGGCGTGGTCACCCTGATCGGCTCCGACCCGAAGCCCAAGCCGGTGGCGGCGTGCCGGGCCGAGGCCCACTCGAACGCGAACCCCGCGGTGTTACTGCGCCCGGTGAACGATCTCGCTCAGGCGGGGGCGGGCGCCGGCCCCGTGACCGCCGCGCAGTTCAAGCTCAACGTCTACAACTCGACCAACCGGAACGGCCTGGCCGCCGGAGCCGCGACCGAGCTGAAGAAGCGCGGATTCGTCGTCGGAAAGGTCACCAACGATCCGCTGAAGGCCAATCTGACGATCGCTGCGGAGGTCCGCGGGGCCTCGCTGCAGGCCATGCACATCGTCGCCGCCGAGGTGACCGGCTCGCAGTTGCGTACCGACACCCGCACCGACGGCACGGTCGACCTCGTCCTCGGCTCCGGATTCACCGCACTGGCCAGCCCCGACCAGGTCTCCGCAGCTCTGGCCTCGCCGTCGCCGAGCGCGAGCAAGAAGGCGGCTGCCTGTCACTGAGGGCAGTCAACGCGCTTCGCAGGAGGCGAATACGCGCGGGCATGGCAAAGGCCCCGGCGAACCTGAACGAGACAGGTCTGCCGGGGCCTTTGATCAGTGAGCGGTGACGGAGGGATTTGAACCCTCGGTGGCTTGCACCACAAACGCTTTCGAGGCGTTCTCCTTAGGCCGCTCGGACACGTCACCGTGGAGAACCTTACCGGACCTCGCGGTGGTCCGTGAAAAATTCCTCGAGCAGCCGACGGGCCTCCGCCTCGAGCACTCCGGTGACCACCTCGGGGCGGTGGTTGAGCCGGGGGTCGCGCGGGATGTCCCAGAGCGAGCCGACCGCGCCCGCCTTAGGGTCGAACGCCCCGAACACGATCCGGTCCACCCGGGCCAGCACGGCTGCGCCCGCGCACATCGGGCACGGCTCCAGCGTCACCACGAGGGTGTGCCCGGCCAGCCGCCAGGTACCTGCCCGCGCGGCAGCGTCGCGCAGGGCCAGTACCTCCGCGTGGCCGACCGGGTCGGCGTCCGCCTCGCGCCGGTTGCGTCCCCGGCCGACGACGGCGCCGCGCGAGTCCACCACCACCGCGCCGATCGGCACGTCGCCGGTCTTCGGGGCGGCGGCCGCCTCGGCCAGCGCCTCGCGCATCCAGCCGCCATAGCGCTCGGCCAGCCACGCGGGCAGCGCGGGACCGGTCAGCGGACTTCCTCGAGTTCCTCCGACGCCCCGAGCGCCTCGGCGACCTCGGCCAGCGCGTCGGCCGGCACCAGTCCCTTACGGCACAGGCCGGCCAGCTTCGCGGCGGGCACGTCGAAGTCCTCCAGAAGCAGGGCGTCGCCAGCCGGTCCGGACGGCAGCGGCCGCCGCTCGTCCGGCTCGATCTCCGTGAGGTCCTCCAGCTCCGGCGGCGCCTCCTCGTCCTCGTCCGCTGCCGCCTCGTCGCCTTCGGCCTCGTCCGCGGGCTCACCGTCCGGGCCTATCGGCGTCAGGCTGAGGGACAACAGCAGTTCGCCATAGGCCGAGCGGGAGACGGCGGCCACGTCCGAGACGAACACCCGAGGGTCCTCCTCGGCGTCGAGCCGGACCACGGCGAACCAGAGCTCCTCCTGCTCGAGCAGCAGCACGGTGGTATCCGGCTCCTCCTCTTCTTCCTCCTCGTCGTCCGAGACCTCCCGCATGAGCTCGACCAGGCCGGCGATGTCCTCGATCTCGTCCAGATCGGCGTCGCGGGCCTGCCAGCGGTCCGTCGACCGCTTCAGCAGTGCGGCGAAATACGCCACGGCGCGCACACTCTCCCCTCGCTTCTCGAGACCGCGCGGCTGACCGGACCGCGCGGCCGCTGTACCGCTGTTCTGTGCAGTTCGGACCCGTCCACAGCCGGGCCCCTATCCGTCCCGCCAGTCGCCGGCCGGTTCGCCGTCGCTCCGGGCGGCCCGGGCGAACTGGTCGCCGAAGCCGATCCGGTGCGCGATGCCCTCGACCGCCTCCACCAGGGACAAATCCCGCTCGACCTGCAGCCGCTCGCACACCACCGTCAGGTCGAGCGGGCTGAGGCCCAGGTCGGCGAAGATCCGCTGATCTCCGGCCGGACCGCGCTCCACGACCTCCGGATCCGCCTCCGGGTCGATCCGGGCGAGCGCCTCGCCGGCGATCCGGTCGTCTGCGGCCACCGCCGCGTCGGACAGGAACAGGTGCGCCCGCGGACCTACCAGGCGCGCCGCGAGGAAATACTCGTCACCCAGGCCGACCAGTCCGATCGTGGGGCCCTCCGACCCCTGCTGGCGCACGGCGGCGAGGAAGACGTCGAGGGACTCCGCCACGTGCGGCGGCAAGCCGACCGCCGCCCAGAGGCCGTCCTCCTGGTACGCGGCCACGGCGAAGTCCACGAGTTCGTCGTCGAACTCCAGATAGTCCGCCTGCTGCGCCATTCGACGTCCTTCCGTGCCGATGCGTGCATACTCACATCGCATCGTGACAGAAAGCGATGCTCCCCGGCAGCAGTTGTGGCCGGTGGATCGCCGCGCCGATAGCGGCGGAGGCCGAGCGGCACAGATCAGTCGGCCGGGTCAGTACCGGAAGGTACGGAAGAGCCTGGCGTGCAGCTCGGCGGACCTGGCCCGGCGTGGGGCCACCCGCTTGCGCAGCTCACGCGCCTCGGCGAGCTCGGCGAGGAATCTGGCGCGGCGTATCCGGCGCTCCCGCTCGGGATCGGCGGGCTCGGCCGGATCGGGCAGGGACCGGCTCAGCGGGGACGGGGGATCGGCCCGCAGAAGTCCGGCCGCACGCGATGTTCGGGTTTCGTTGGCCGAGTTTTCGGCGGATGACACCCGACGGGACACGGAGCGCTTGGCCACGACTACATCCCCTTAGGCATGTTTCCAGCACTTCTTGCCGTTTGTCCTAAACCCCTACCCGCAGCTCAGTGAACCGAACTTGCCGCAGACGGGGGAAATAAACCCACTCGTCGAAAGCAGCTCACAACTCCGCCCTGAGGAGCAAATAAACTCCCGGCATGCGTACCCACGTCACGGATCACCCGCTGATCGCCCACAAGCTCACCACACTGCGTGATCGGAGCACCGATTCCCCGACCTTCCGGCGCCTGGTGGACGAGCTGGTCACACTGCTGGCGTACGAGGCGACGCGGGACGTCCGCGTGGCCCCGGTGGACGTAGAGACGCCGGTCGCGCCAGCCCGCGGGGTGCGCCTGATCGCACCGAAGCCGCTGGTCGTGCCGATCCTGCGGGCCGGGCTCGGGATGCTCGACGGGATGGTCCGGCTGCTGCCGACCGCCGAGGTGGGCTTCCTCGGGATGGTGCGCGACGAGGGGACGCTTATGGCCTCGATGTACGCCACACGACTGCCGGACGACCTATCGAACCGGCAGTGCTACGTGCTTGACCCGATGCTCGCGACCGGCGGCACGCTCGCGGCCGCGATCAAGCTGCTGGCAGACCGGGGCGCGCGCGATGTCACCGCGATCTGCCTGCTGGCTGCGCCTGAGGGTTTGGCCCGGCTGGAAGAGTCGCTCGCCGAGCTCCATCTTCCGGTGACCGTCGTCACCGCGGGAGTCGACGAGCGCCTTAACGAGCACGGGTACATCGTGCCGGGCCTCGGCGACGCCGGGGACAGGCTCTACGGGACCGTCTGACGTCCGGCCGGCCGGTCTCGGTCTACCGGGTCTAGAGGCCCTTGACCGCCGCGACTACCTTGCTCAGGCTCTCCTTCGCGTCGCCGAACAGCAGCGTCGTCTTGGGGTCGTAGAGCAGCTCGTTCTCGATCCCGGCGAAGCCCGGGCGCAGCGAGCGCTTGCAGAACACCACTGCGGCGGCTGTGTCGACGTTGATAATCGGCATACCGTAGATCGGCGCGCCGGGCGTGGTCTTGGCCGCCGGGTTCACCACGTCGTTGGCACCCACCACGAGGGCGACGTCGGCGCTGGAAAGCTCCAGGTTGGCCTCGTCCATCTCGAGCAGCGACTCATAGGGCACGTTGGCCTCGGCTAGCAGCACGTTCATATGTCCGGGCATCCGGCCCGCCACTGGGTGGATCCCGTAGGCGACCTTCACCCCGCGCGCGCTGAGCAGGTCCGCCAGCTCCCGGATGGTGTGCTGGCCCTGTGCCACCGCGAGGCCGTATCCGGGCACGATGATGACCTTGCGGGCGTAGCCGAGCAGGATCGCGATGTCCTCCGGGGTGCCCGAGCGCACCGGACGGGTCTCCGTGGGGCCCGCCGGGCCGCCGGCCTTCGCCTTGAACGCGCCGAACAGGATGCCGGTCAGCGGCCGGCCCATCGCCGCGGCCATCAGCCGGGTCAGAATCGTTCC
>NZ_DASZGI010000257.1:0-25146 GCF_035938995.1 Actinocrinis sp. | reverse complement strand
CTGGACCCGCAGTCGTTGACGGTGCCGGAGGTGGGCTTCGTCGAGCTCGGAATCCACGCGCGGCGAGAGGCGCTTGCCGGATATGCGTCGGGCGACGCTTCGGGTGTCTCGGGATGGCTTACTCATTGCGCAACCGCATTGGTTCATGGAGCCCAAGAATCGACCGCTGTGTGCGAATCACTGATGCGTGGATAAACCAGTGTGACTGATGTGGCGGCATCTCTGCGCCATTCAGGTGAAGCGAGGGTATTCACCCGGTGCCCGGCTTTCCAAGTCCGCGCATCCGTCCTACAAAGGAAGTACGGCCCGCGAGACCGCTTCTTGAGGAAGGCTGGGAAGTAGAAGTCATAACGGCCACACGGACCGCGCACGAGGCCCGAGAACCCACGCGCGACCGACCCGCGTTGGGGCCCGTCGAGACAGCCCCACCGGCACCGACCGGCGGCGGACTGATCTGACGAATTAACCGGTGCACGCTTGGTACCTCGGACATCGCGCACGCCGACGGCGCCCCTGACAGGAATCGGGGCGCCGTCACTCTTGTCTGACTTATCTGACGGCGATCCCGGTCTCAGAGAGACGGACGTGCCTCGGTCGGCTCGCCGCTTGCCGCCACGCGCGACCTACCGCGTGCCCGTGCCGCTACGACCGCTTCTTACGCGCGTACCAGACGATTCCGGCCGCCGCCGTTCCCACGCCGAGCGCCGTCGCCGCCAGCACCGGCTTCGAAGGCAGGTTGAGGTTCGCCATCTTGGCCCGCAGCGACACCGGATTCGCGAAGACGAGGATCGGCCAATCGCGGGCCACCGCCTCCTTGCGCAGCGTCCGATCCGGGTTAACCGCGTGTGGATGCCCTACCAGCTCAAGCATCGGCAGGTCTGTGGCCGAGTCGCTGTAGGCGTAGCAGCCTTCCAGGTCGTATCCCTCGGTCTCGGCGAGCGTCTTGATCGCGGTCGCCTTGCCGTCCCCATAGGCGTAGAACTCGACGTCGCCCGTGTATCGGCCGTCGACCACGACCATGCGGGTGGCGATGACCTTGTCCGCGCCGATCAGCTCGCCGATCGGCTCCACGACCTCGGCTCCGGAGGAGGACACGATGATGACGTCCCGGCCGGCGGCCTTGTGCTCCGCGATCAGGTCGGCGGCCTCCTGGTAGATCAGCGGGTCGATCAGGTCGTGCAGCGTCTCCGCGACGATCTCCTTGACCTGGCCGACGTCCCAGCCGGTGCACAGGGAGGAGAGGTACTGGCGCATGCGTTCCATCTGGTCGTGGTCCGCGCCGCCGACGAGGTAGACGAACTGGGCGTACGCGGTTTTGAGCACGGCGCGCCGGTTGATCAGCCCGCCTTGGTAGAAAGAGCGACCGAACGCCAGCGTCGAGGATTTGGCGATGATCGTCTTGTCGAGGTCGAAGAACGCCGCGGTGCGCATCGGCTGGGACTCCTCAGCTTCCATCGCCGGTGGACAGTGACCGAAGCCTACGCGGTGCGGCGCGAGAATCGGAAAGCGCGCGATGGACTCGGGAGGTGCGCGGGATGTATGGCAGGTGCACGGCGATCCAACGGGTCGTCACGGACGTGTCACAGCGGCGCCCGGGCGCCGGGCGGCGGGAACCGTCCGCAGGAGTTCCGCGATCTTTCCGCCGCCACCCCGCGGTTCGTGCGATAGCTTCGTCCGGTGGTGCCAATTCGTGCGTGCCGGGCTGGAGCCAACATTCTGTTGCCTAACACTCTTGACGGCGTGAGCAAAATGCACGAAAGTCGAGTCCAGCCCGCTGACCTGACTACTCTTCGTAATTGAGAGACCGGACATCCCGTCCGCCGATTTGCACGCTGTGGCGCGGCCGCCCATTGCCTGAGGAAATCCCAGCTCAGGCGCCCCACAGTCATCATTCGGCGTAATCAGTCACGCGCCAGTTTGCCTTCTGAGTCCATCGGGTACACCATGGAAGTCACGGATCGTTCGCGACCGTGCAGCCTCGACCCGGCTCCTCCCCCCCGAGTCGCGTCGAGGTGACGACCCCCGCTCTCCCCCCCGGCGGGGGTCGTCCTTTTCTCCGAACGACCCGGTCAACACCTCGACGAACCCGGTCAGCGTCTGAATAAGATCAGTGTCTGAATAAACCGGCTCTGAATTAACCAGGACTGACTGACCCGAGTCCGGTGAATCGGCCGGTGTCCGACCAACCTGATCAACGCCCCCCGCCGTGCGTCTCCGGCGCCCCCGAGTCCCGGCCGCTGGCCCGCGCATCGCCGACTCAGGGCCCTTCACCATTCTTCCCCGCGGGTTCACCCTCGCGTCCCGTCCCTCATCATCGAGCGCTGGTTCACCCGCTCGGTCGCCTACGTTTTCCACAGGGGTTATCCACAGCTTCGACGAAACGTCTGGCGCTGCCCTCGATCCATGTCTCACCGTAGTTGTGCGGACACATTCCGCAACGACGGCGGATTTGGAAGGGGAGCGCCATGCAGAGAAGACCAGAATTCGGCGAGCCCGGAACCCGTGGTGCGCGCGGGTCGTCCGGACTGTTCGAAGTCGATCCCGACCTGATGGCGGCGGTGGATCGCGCGGTCGGGAGAAACACGGTGGGGAGAAAGGACTTCCCCGCCGCGCGATCTTTCGCCGACGTGCCGGTTGACCTTGGCGAGCGACCATCCGTCCGACCCCGCGGACCGCACGGACGCCGGGACGACGGCATCCCACTCGTCGTGGTTGTAGGTGGCTGCGGTGGCGCCGGAGCCTCCACGCTCGCCGTCTGTCTCGCGGTCACCGCCCTCGAACTCGGCCGCGCCACCGCACTCTTCGACGCGGACCCGCTGGGCGGAGGACTCGACAGCCTTGTCGACGTGGCCGCCGCCACCTCGCCCGCGAGGCGGGCCAGCGGGCGCGACGGCGGGCATGGCGAATGGCCGCAGGATCTCGATCCGCCGCGCTGGCCGCACCCGGGTCGTCGCCGGCCCGCAGGTGAGCTCTCGCTCGTCAGCTGGACCATCCGCGACGGCGAGACCATCCCGGTCACCGGAATGCGCAATGCGCTGCGCGATCTACGCCGCGAGACCGACCTCGTGGTGATCGACTTGCCGCGGGCGATCGACGACTCGGCGCAACTCGCCCTCTCCGAGGCCACGCACTCGCTGGTCATCGCACCGGTCTCCGAGCGTGCGGCTGTAGCCGCCTCCCGGCTCCTGCCCAAGCTCACCGCCGTCGGGCCGCGCCCGGAGTTGGTCGCGCGCCTTCCCGGGCGTGACGACATGACCCCTCGCGAGTTCGCCGATCTACTCGGCCTGCCGCTGGCCGGAGTGGTGCGGCCGCTGCGGGGGCGCGGCTACGCTCCCGCCGATCCGCTCAGTCGGCTCGCCGGCCGCTCCACCGTCTCCCTCAACCGTTTCAGCCGCCGCTTCATCGAGCGCTGCTCGTGGGGCCGACCGGGCGCTGCGGACCTAAGTGGGGTGGCCGCGTGAAGCAGCAAGGCCACATTGCGGCGCCGACGGCAGCGCGTGTCCGGGGCACGAGCCGACGAGAGCAGCACCCGAACTCGGACGGCGCGATGGGCGCCGTACGCGATCAACTCGCTTCGGGCGCGCTCCCACCCGAGATCCCTGCGGTCGTCTCCGCGCTGCGCGCCTCAGGTTGTGCGCTCGGCACCGAGGCAGTGCAAGCGCTGGCGGAATCGCTCTGTGAGCAGGCTCTCGTGGCAGACCCGATCGCAGGCCTCCTCCTCGACCCCCACATCACCGACGTCATGGTCAACGGACCCGAGGAGATCTGGGTCGAACGGGCCGACCGGCTTGAGCGGGTCGGGGCCGCATTCGCCGACGAGGCTGCCGTGCGCCGCTACGCACAACGCCTCGCGGTCCAAGCAGGCCGCCGCTTCGACGACGCCTCGCCGTTTGTGGATGCCCGTCTTCCCGACGGCACGCGCCTGCACGCAGTCCTGCCCCCGCTCGCCATCAAGGGCACGACGATCTCGCTGCGGATCCCGCGTCGACGCACGTACACGCTGCCGGAACTGCAAGAGCTCGGCGCGGTCAACGACGAGGGTGCATCCGTCCTCGTCGAGATCGTCCGCAAGCGCCTGCCGTTCCTGGTAACCGGCGGCGCCGGCACCGGGAAGACGACTCTGCTCTGTTCCATGCTGTCGCTCGCCGACCCGAGCGAGCGCCTCGTGATCGTCGAGGACTGCGCCGAACTCACCCCGGACCACCCGCACGTGGTGCGCCTCGAGACCCGGCCGCCCAACCAGGAGGGCCGCGGCGAGGTCACCGTCAGGGACCTGATCCGGCAGGCACTGCGCATGCGACCGAGCCGCATCGTGCTGGGCGAAGCCCGTGGCGGCGAGATCATGGACCTCTTCACCGCGCTGAACACCGGCCACGAGGGCGGCTGCGGCACCCTTCACGCCAACCGGCCCCAGGACATCCCGGCGCGGATCGAGGCCCTCGCCCTGCTCGCCGGGGTCTCCCGCGAAGCGGTCCACAGCCAGGCATCAGCCGCGCTGCGGCTCGCCCTCCACCTGGACCGCGACCAGTTCGGCCGGCGCTACCTCCAATCCATCGCGGTCGTCCGGCGCCGCGGCGCGGTCGGACCGATCCAGGCCAGCCTCGCGCTCACCTTCGATCGGACCGGACAGACCCGGGAATGGATCGGCTACCCGCTGCTCCAGGAGGAACTCGACCGATCCGAACAGCCCGACGAATCCGCCCTCGGCGTCCCGCACTCGCGCGACTCCCGGCAGACCAAGGAGGCGTCGTGACCCGCCGCGCCTCTACCGAATCGAAGTCCGTACTCCCTGCGCAGCGGCCGATTTCATCCGCACTCGCTTCACGCACACCTGGCCGCCTTCGGGCGCGACGGCCCTCATCGCGGTCATCTCAGCCTTCTGCGCCCGACTACGCTTCCGGCCGCCTCGCGTCATTGCCACCCGGCGTGTCCGCGCCGCTCATTCCGTCCATTCCGATCTTGCCTGTCCTCGTCGTCGGCGTCTTGATCGGTGCCCTTGGCTCTCTCGCAGCTCACTCCGTCATGCCGGCGGTTCTCGTGCCGGCCGTCGTGCTGCTCATCCGATCAAGACTTCTTCGCAGCAGGCTGCGTGCCGCCGAAACCGAACAACGCGCCGCCGTGGTCGACTTCTGCTCCTCGCTCCGCGCGGAACTCCAGGCGGGGCGCCAGCCCTCGGCAGCGATCGCCGACGCGGTCTGGTGTCGCCCGGAACTGCGCGATCTCGCCGAAGCCTGCTCACGACCCGCGGCAGCCCACGAAGATCCCGCCGACCTGCTCAGCATCGCCGCACACACGCCCGGCCGTGAAGGGCTCGGGGCGCTAGCGGCGTGCTGGCGGGCCACCGAGCGCCACGGCGTTCCGCTCACCGAAGCGGTATGCGGAATCGAAGACGGGCTGCGCGCCGAGCAGCAGCGGCGCCAGAGCCTCGCCGCGGAACTCGCGGGGGTGAGGGCCACGGTCACGATGCTCAGTGTGCTGCCCGGATTCGGGCTCGCGCTCGGCTCCGCGCTGGGGACTGATCCGTTGCACACCCTGCTGGCCCGACCGGTGGGCGAAGCGTGCCTGGTGATCGGGCTCCTTCTCGAGGCCGCCGGTCTGCACTGGACCGACCGGCTCGTGAACTCGGCACTCCAGGCGCCGAGACGCACTCCCCGCCGGATCCATATCAGAACCCGCCGATTCCAGTGGGTCAGGAGGGCGTCATGAGGCCGTCGCTTCCCGAGACCGTCTCGGAACCGCAGGTCGCCCGCATCTGGCTGGCAGTGCTTCGTCAGTCGGGACCATCCATCCGGGCCGTCGAGGTGGCCTGCGCCGTCTGTCTGGTCACCATGGCCGTTTTCCTGCGCTGGGGCCCCATGCGCTCGCACGTCCGAGGCGGATGGCGCCAGGCCACGCGGGAAACGACCCGGTGGCTGCCCCGACCCCGGCGACCCGATCGGCGACAGGCGCTCGGCGCGATCTTCGGTGGCTGCACGATCGGATTCCTGGTCGGCGGCACGACGGGGGTGGTGGTCGGCGCCGGGTGCTGCCTCGTCATCCTGGCCGTCAGCTCCCGCCGACTGTCCGAGCGAGACCTGCGTGCCCGACAACGGCTGACCGCGGCCGCACCTCCGGCGGTGGACCTGTTTGCCGCAGCGCTCGCCGCTGGGCTCCTCCCCGCGGACGCCGCGACAGTGGTCGCGACCGCGTTCGCGGCGAACGGCCCCGACGACCCGCTCCACACGATCGCACGACGTTTCGCCGAAGCAGCCGCCGCACTTCGCGATGGCGCGGAACCCGAAGCCGCCTGGCGCCCGCTCATGGTCGACGGAGCCACCGCAGCGGTCGGCGCAGCAGCCCTCCGCGCGTCCCGGACCGGCGCACCCGCCTCACTGACCGTCGCCAAGGCTGCCCGCGATCTGTGGGGCGCCGCAGAGCACGCGGCACAAGCGCAGATCCGCGCGGTAGCCGTTCGCTCAGTTGCGCCCCTCGCCCTCTGCTTCCTGCCCGCGTTCATCGTGCTCGGCGTCCTGCCGACCGCGATCGGCCTCCTGGCCGAGCTCCAACCCTGAATCCCAGCCAGTCACAAGGAGAACTCCGTGCGCTCGTCTCGCCGCTCGACCTCACCCCACCGCTCGGCTGCCTCCCGCCGCCGCGGCCTGCCCAAGACTCGACGCTTCGGCGCCCAAGCGGGCACCACCACGGCCGAATACGCCATCGGCACACTTGCCGCCTGTGCCTTCGCCGCCCTGCTCTACAAAATCATCACCAGCGGCTCTGTCTCGGCACTGCTGTCCGGGATCATCCACAAGGCACTGGGGTCCGTGGGATGAACCGAATCAGACCGGGCAGACGCAGATCCGGGCCAGTGATCTCTCAGACGGACCCGGCTCGACACGCCGACATCCCAGCCGCGCCCCTGAGTCTCCAGCGTGCGCAAGGGGAGATCGCCCGACACGCCCGCGCCCTGCTCGCGATTCCGGTTCGCCCGGGCGCGCAGGCGGAGTTGGCGCAAGGCGCCAACGTGCCGTCCGGATTCCCGCATCGCCGCGGCGCCCGGGCGGAATCCCGGCAACGCGGCTTTGTCACCGCCGAAACCGCGCTGGTCCTGCCGACCCTGCTCGGCCTCGGCTTCGCGCTCGCCTTCGTGATCGCCGCCGTGGCGGACCGGATCCGCTGCGCCGATGCCGCGTGGGAGGCTGCTCGAGTCCTTGCCCGCGGGGAATCCGCGGCCGTCGCTGCTCAAGCAGTGCATCAGCTTGCCCCGCGCGGCGCGTCGATGTCCGTCGACGACTCGGGCGGCCACGTCTCGGTACAGGTGTCCACCGCACTCGCATTCGGCAACGCGATGCTTCCCGTCCTCCACGTGGACGGCCGGGCGCAAGCGGCCTGCGAGCCGGGCACGTCGTGTGCGTCTGTCGACGACTCCGCAGCGGGCGCCACCGAGAGGCGGCCCTGAATGTCTTCTACTCTGGCGCCGCCTAACGCGTCCTCCACCCTCGCGCCGCCTCCCGCACCCACTGGTAGCCGCCGCAGTCGCCGTCGCCGACTCATCAATCGCGGTCAGACCGGATCGGCCACCGTGTGGACAGTCGCGATGATCATGTTGGCGTCGGGTGTCGCGGGTTGTGCGCTGGTGTGGATCGCCGCAGTCGCGGCTCGACATTCCGCGGAAAAGGCCGCCGATCGATCGGCTCTGGCTGCCTCTGGCGCAGCGGTCCATGGCCTGCTGGCAGGCGGAAGCCCGGAAAGCGGCGACCCTTGTGGTCACGCTGCCATCGAGGCGGTTGCAGCTGGGGCGAGCGCACGCTCCTGTTCCTGCGATGCGCTCGACTGCACCGTCTCCGTCGCGGTCCCGCTACCCGCGCGGTGGCTGCTCGGGCGCGTTCTGTTTGGAGCCGACGTCGCCACGGCCGTGTCGCGTGCTGGGCCGATCAGTGATGCGCCGCTCGCCGGGCCCGGACGCAGCGTGCGCGGGTACGACCGCGAAGCCGAACACGTCGGCCAGGGCTGGCGATTGGACGGCGTCCGTTCGTCCGCCCGGGTGTCTGCCCCGGCCCTTGAGGGTGGCGAGTTGGGCGCCGCGCTCCCGGGATCTGCGGATGCCCGCAGCCAACAACCAGGCCGCGGCCAGCAGAGCCCAGGTGCAGATCGCGCCGGTCAGGAAGATCTGAGCGCTCGTCGTGTGCACCGACACGCCGAAGAAGGCCAGCGTGTCCGGGGTGTTCGACTCAGCCACCACACCGCCGGTCACCAGGATCACAGCAAGGATCACGCCAACGCCCACGGCTACCACAGCCCACCTCCTGACTTGTCCCCGACCGGACTAGTGTCAAGAAGTGATTACCCTTCAGCGGCCCTCGAGCAGTACGCCAAGCAGGCGAATCGCGCCCAGCTTGTCCAACGGTTGGTTTCCGTTCCCGCATTTGGGCGACTGGACGCAGGAAGGGCAGCCGGCCGGGCACTCGCAGGCGCGGATCGCGTCCCGCGTCGCGGCCAGCCAGGCCCGGGCCTGCTGGTACCCGCGCTCGGCGAAGCCCGCGCCGCCGGGCAGGCCGTCGTGGACGAACACGGTCGGCAGACCGGTGTCGGGATGCGCGGCGGTGGAAAGTCCGCCGATGTCCCACCGGTCGCATTGGGCGAACAGCGGCAGCAGACCGATCGCCGCGTGTTCAGCGGCGTGGGCGGCTCCGGGGATGTCCGGCCCGGCGAGATCCGCCTCGACCAGTGCATCCGGGGTGACGGTCCACCAGACGGCCTTGGTCGCCAGGGTGCGCGAGGGCAGGTCGAGCGGATCCTCGCCGAGCACGGCGCCGGTCACGGCGTCTCTGCGCAGGTAGCCGACCACCTGGTTGGTGACCTCCACCGCGCCGAAGGACAAGCGCGTCCGGGGGCTCCACGTCTCGCTGCGCTCCTCGCGAATGACGCTCAGCACGCTGGTCTCCCGGGCATGAGTGGTGTAGCCGGGTTCCTTAGCGGCGACGACAGCGATCGACGTCTCCAGATCCAGGCTTTCCACCAGGTAGGTCACACCCTGGTGCAGGTACACCGCACCGTCGTGCACGGTGGAGTGGGCCGCCGCGGCGTCCACCTGCCCCAGCAGACGCCCGGTCGCCGATTCCACGATCCGCACCGGGGTGCCGCCGCTGCCGCGCAGATCGGCCAGGTCCGCCGCGCGCTCGGGGCGCGTCCAGTACCAGCCACCCGCGCGCTGCCGAAGCCAGCCGGATCGGCTCAACTCAGTGGCCAGCGCGGGGGCGCCCGGCCCGAACAGATCCAGATCGTCCTCAGTCAGTGGGAACTCGGCAGCAGCCGCGCACAGGTGGGGCCACAGCACGTAAGGGTTGTCGGGGTTGAGCACCGTTCCCTCGACGGACTTGCCGAACAACGCCTCCGGATGGTGCACCAGGTAGGTGTCCAGCGGATCGTCCCGGGCGACCAGCACCGCCAGAGCGTCCTCGCCGGACCGGCCTGCGCGCCCGGCCTGCTGCCAGACGGAGCCGCGGGTGCCGGGATAGCCCGTCAGCAGGACCGCGTCCAAGCCGGCCAGGTCGACCCCGAGTTCGAGTGCGTTCGTGGCCGCGACGCCGAGGAGGCGTCCGGACACCAGATCTGCCTCAAGCGTGCGCCGGTCCTCGCGAAGGTACCCGGCCCGATACGCCGCGATTCGGGCCGCGGCCGCCGCGTCCGCCTCGCCCACCTGTTCCCGGGCGATAAGCGAGACCAGTTCGGCCCCGCGCCGCGATCTGACGAACGCGACGGTGCGCACGTCGTCCCGGACGAGATCGCCCAGCAGCGAAGCCGACTCGGCGATCGCGGACCGCCGGACTGGCGCGCCACCCTCGCCCCGCCGCTCGGTGAGTGGCGGTTCCCAGAGGGCGAAGAGCAGCTCGCCATGCGGGGAACCGTCGTCGGTTACGGCGGTTACCGGCAGCCCGGTGAGGCGGGCGGCGGTGTCCTCCGGTTCGGCCGTCGTAGCCGAGGCGAGGGCGAACACCGGGTCTGCGCCGTAGCGCGCGCAGACCCGGCGCAGGCGGCGTAGCACCGCCGCGACGTGCGAGCCGAGCACGCCTCGGTACGCGTGGCACTCGTCAACCACCACATATCGCAGGCGCCTGAGGAAGGGTGCCCAGCGCCGGTGGTCCGGCAGAAGGGAGTAGTGGAGCAGATCCGGATTGCTGAGCACGAACGATCCATGTTCGCGGATCCATTGCCGTTCTTCCGTGGTCGTGTCTCCGTCGAGGCACGCCGCGGGGGCCATCGGCAATCGCAGATCACGGATGCGGCGTGCCTGGTCAGCGGCCAAGGCTTTCGTCGGGGCCAGATACAGGGCCGTGGCGCCGCGCCGCGGACCTGACGCACCGTCGAGAAGGCCGGACAGCAGCGGAAGGAGGTAGCCAAGCGATTTGCCGGACGCGGTCCCGGTCGCCAGCACGACATGGTTGCCGTCGTGTAGCGACTGGGCCGCCGCGGCCTGGTGGGTCCACGGCCGCTCTGCGCCGAGCGCCTGGAAGGCGGCCACGACCCTCGGGTCGGCCCACTCCGGCCAGTCGGCGTGCCGGGCCGGGCGTGCCGGCACGCGCTCGACATGTGTCACCGCGTCAGCCCGCTCGGTGGGGCTGATCCGGACAAGTCGGCGAAGGATCTCCTCAGCGGACCGGGTTCGTGGCATCGTGTTCAACAGAATGCACCAGGAAGAGAGAATGACACTCCTCGCGGTGAACCGCTCGCATACCGTCGTCAGGTGTGGGCGCGGAGTGATTGAATGCGTACCCGCCCCCTTCCCCCAGGGGGATGTCGCACGGAACAGTGCTGGAGGACCCGTGGATCTGAACCTGTCGACCCGGCACGAGGGTGACCGCACGGTCATCGAAGTCGGCGGCGAGATTGACGTCTACACGGCCCCGAAGCTGCGTGAGCAGCTGGTGGACCTGGTGAACCAGGGCCGCTACCACCTGGTGGTGGACATGGAGGCGGTGGACTTCCTGGACTCGACCGGTCTGGGCGTTTTGGTTGGCGGGTTGAAGCGGGTGCGGGCGCACGACGGCTCGTTGCGGCTGGTGTGCACCCAGGAGCGGATCCTGAAGATCTTCCGGATCACCGGGCTGACCAAGGTGTTCCCGATCCACACCACGGTCGAGGATGCGATCGCCGCCACCGACTGAGCGGCTGCCCACCGTCCGCCGGACGTACCGAGCGGCGGCGCTCCCCGCGCCGCCGCTCGCCGGGCCGGGCGGTCCGAGAAGCCCCGAGGCCTGTCGGCCGCCGCCCGGCACGGCCATCCGACCCGGCGAAGTGGCCGGGCGGGGCAGCGTGAACTCTTCGAATCGAAGATCAGGCGGCGACGGACGGTCGCGCGGCAGGATTCCCGCCGCAGGCCAAGGCCGTCGTCGACAGCCGGTCGGGTCGAAGGGTCGGCACGCGAACAGGGCGACGCAACCGACCACCGGAACACCGCGGGAGGACCACATGACGGGCGTACACGCCGCCGACTCACTCACCCCCCTCGAATCGGAGCCCGGAGGCCAGGCGCAGGAGACCTCCCCGGGTCCGCAGGTCGCTCCTGAGCACTCGGGCGCTCCGGTGGTCCTGCGCTTCGCACCGTTGCCCGAGCACGTCCGTACGGCGCGTCTGGTCGCCGTCGCCTTGGCGCGGCGGGCCGGGGTGGAGGACGGGTTGCTCGACGAGGTGCGTCTCGCCGTGGGGGAGGCGTGCTCGCGCGCTGTGGGTCTGCACCGCGCCGCGGCCCCGGACGTCCCGGTGGTGGTCCACCTTGACGACGGCCGCGAGCGGTTCGGCGTCGAGGTCGTGGACGCGGTCAGCGGCGGCCCGGTACCCAAGGCCGAGGACAGCGGTTCCGAGGTGCGGGAACAACAGCAGGAGCAGGGACAGGAAGAGGAAGCGTCGGCGGATAAGTCCGCGGACGACGCCGGACTGGGCGACGACGGCGACGGCGCGGAGATGGGCCTTGCGGTGTTGCGTGGCCTGGTCGACGACCTCGAGGTGCGCCTGACCACCCAGGGCGGCGTGATTCGCATGGGCTGGCCCGTGGACGGTCCTCGCTTCGCCAGCTGACCGCGACACGCTCGATCCTCGGCAGAGACGAGGCTCAGGCGGCGGTCGCGGGAGTTCAGCGCAGGTGCGGCGGGCGCGCTGTCGCGAAGTACTGCGCCGTGAAAGGCGTCACGGAGCCGACGACGCACGTGCGTTGTGGCAGACACATCTGACGGCAGCCACTCCTACGCAGCATCCAGGAGCGCACACCTACGCAGCGTCCGGGAGCGCAACTACGCGGCGTCGAGGAGCGCACACCTACGCACCGTCCAGAAGCACACCTGCGCGGCGGTTTCTGTGCACGGTTCCCTTGCGGGGCTGCCCTATGCCGTTCTGCTGCAGTTCTGCCGCCGTTCCGTTACGCGCCTTTACGCGGCTCTACAAGCTTGACCCGCTGATCGCGCCACGGCTCCCGCCTCTTCTCCCTTCTGCCGCGTCTCCGTCCGTCCCACGCGTACTCTCCGCGCTGGTTGCGCGCTCACCACTTCGAGTGATTCTCACGAGGTCGGGGGCTTAGGACCGGTTCCGCTCGCCCTGTCGCGGTCGCGCGGGCCGGAAACCGGCCCTAACCTGGTTGTTTCGGAAAAAGTGCGGTCGGGCAATGGAAAATGGTGTTTTGCAGTCCCCGTACACGATGAGACACGCGTCACATGCCGTTCTGTATCGAAATTCTCAAGAGGCGCTGGTATGCGCCGCGGGACGTGCGTAAACTCCGGCCCACCGATCGAACCGCCATGGCAGGCGGTCGGTCGATGCGATGGCAGTACCGGTACTAAAGCCCCGTACTGACAGGCGCCGGGCAGCGTTCCTCGTGTTCCTGCCGGTAGCTCTTGTGACGCGCTCACGGGGTACCCACGTCAAGGAGGACGGAATGTCCCGGCTCGCCGAGCCGCATCTGGCACTGGCCGCCCCGACCGTTTCGGGCGGCAATCTCACTTTGGTGGTCGTCGTCGCCGTGATCGCCCTCGCGGCGCTCGGCGTGGCCGGCTACCTGGTCCGCGAGGTCCTCGCCGCGAGCGAGGGCACCGACAACATGAAACGCATCGCGGCAGCGGTGCAGGAAGGCGCATCCGCCTACCTCGCCCGCCAGTTCCGCACCCTCGGCGGGTTCGCCGTGGTGGCGTTCTTCCTGTTGCTGGCGCTCCCGGCGGACAACTGGAGCGTGCGCATCGGCCGCTCCGTGTTCTTCCTCATCGGCGCCGGGTTCTCCGCGATCACCGGCTACGTCGGCATGTCGTTGGCGGTCCGGTCCAACGTCCGCGTCGCCGCGGCGGCGAACGAGTCGGGGGCCAACCGGGCCACCCGCATCGCTTTCCGCACCGGCGGCGTGGTCGGCATGTTCACCGTCGGCCTGGGCCTGCTCGGCGCCTCGATCGTCGTGCTGGCCTACAAGAGCGAGGCCCCCAAGGTCCTCGAGGGCTTCGGCTTCGGCGCCGCGCTGCTCGCGATGTTCATGCGTGTCGGCGGCGGCATCTTCACCAAGGCCGCCGACGTCGGTGCGGACCTGGTCGGCAAGGTGGAGCAGGGCATCCCCGAGGACGACCCGCGCAACGCCGCCACCATCGCGGACAACGTGGGCGACAACGTCGGCGACTGCGCCGGCATGGCCGCGGACCTGTTCGAGTCCTACGCGGTGACCCTGGTGGCCGCACTGATCCTGGGCCTGGCCGCGTTCGGCTCCAAGGGCCTGGTCTTCCCGCTGATCGTGCCCATGATCGGCGTGCTGACCGCGGTGATCGGCATCTTCGCGGTCTCGCCGCGTCCGAACGACCGCTCCGGGATGGCCGCGATCAACCGCGGGTTCTTCATCTCCGCGGCCGTCTCGATCGTCCTGGTCGCCGCCGCCGCGTTTAGCTACCTGCCCAGCTCCTTCGCCAGCCTGGACGGCTCTGCGTCGGTCGGCCACGTCGGCAACCCGCAGCTGATCGCGCTGGTCTCGGTGATCATCGGCATCGTCGTCGCGGTGGCGATCCAGCAGCTGACCGGCTACTTCACCGATACGAACTTCCGTCCGGTCAAGGACGTCTGCAAGACCTCGCTGACCGGCCCGGCGACCGTCATCCTGTCCGGCGTCTCGCTCGGCTTGGAGTCGGCGGTCTATTCCGCGCTCGTCATCGGCGCGGGCGTGTTCGGCGCCTACCTGCTCGGCGGCGGCTCGATCGCGATCTCGCTGTTCTGTGTCGCGATGGCCGGTACCGGCCTGCTGACCACGGTCGGCGTGATCGTGGCCATGGACACCTTCGGCCCGGTCTCCGACAACGCCCAGGGCATCGCGGAGATGTCCGGCGACGTCAGCCCCGAGGGCGCGCGCGTGCTGACCTCGCTGGACGCGGTCGGCAACACCACCAAGGCGATCACCAAGGGCATCGCGATCGCGACCGCGGTGCTCGCCGCGACCGCGCTGTTCGGCTCGTTCCACGACGCGATCACCGAGCAGGTGGCCAAGAAGAACATCCCGGCCGCGTCGCTGAGCGAGCAGTACCGCGGCGTCCTCGACATCGCCGACCCGCGCAACCTGGTCGGCTTGCTGATCGGCGCCGCGGTGGTCTTCCTGTTCTCCGGACTGGCGATCAACGCCGTCTCCCGGGCCGCCGGCGCGGTGGTGTTCGAGGTGCGCCGGCAGTTCGCCGAGATCCCCGGGATCATGGAGGGCACCGGCCGCCCCGAGTACGGCCGCGTCGTGGACATCGTCACCACCGACTCGCTGCGCGAACTGGTCACCCCCGGCCTGCTCGCGGTCATGGCGCCGATCGCGGTCGGCTTCTCGCTCGGCGTCGGCGCGCTCGGCTCGTATCTGGCGGGCGCGATCGGCACCGGCACCCTGATGGCGGTCTTCCTGGCCAACTCCGGCGGCGCCTGGGACAACGCCAAGAAGCTGGTCGAGGACGGCAACTACGGCGGCAAGGGCTCCGAGGCGCACGCCGCAACGGTCATCGGCGACACCGTCGGCGACCCGTTCAAGGACACCGCCGGCCCCGCGATCAACCCGCTGATCAAGGTGATGAACCTGGTCTCGCTGCTGGTCGCCCCGGCCATCGTGAGCCTGTCGATCGGTTCCGGTGCGAGCACTCCGGCCCGCATCGGCATCGCGCTCGCCGCCCTCGCCGTGATCGTCGTGGCGGTCTGGAACTCCAAGCGCAAGTCGATCGCGGTGAGCGCGCAGGTCCCGGGCCAGAGCAGCTCGGCGGACGAGGAGAACGGCGCAGTGGCGCACGTCTGACCCGGCCCGCGTGCTGACAGGCGCGCGGTCCAAAAGATTCGGAGCACACGGCCGTAGGCGGTTCGACACCGCCTACGGCCGTGTGCCATTCCCAAGGCGTCCCCGGACGGTCTAGGGCACCCACCAGTGGCTTCGAGCGGCGGTTTCGCGCGGCTCGTGAGACTGTCACCGGGCGGGGACCAAAGGTGGGCACGCGATTGCCTAGAGTGCTCCCTGTGACCGAGCTGATGACGGATCCGCACGCGATCGAGCGCCTACGCGAGGCGCTCATCAAGGCCCAGTACACGGTGGACGGCTGCCTTGAGGCGCTGGGGCCGACGGCGTACTCGGCGCTCTCCCGCAACGAGTCGGTCGCCGCATCGCGCGCGGTGCGTGCCGACGACTCGCCCATCGGCACCCTGATCAAGCTCTTCGTGCTTCAGGAGACCGTCCCGCGCGACGCCGCGGAGCGCACGCTCCCAATCGACGACGCGCTGACCGGCGGACTGCTCGCGCACGAGCGCGCCGACGACACCGTTCGAGCGCTGGTCGACATCCGCCCCTACGGGGAGTCCGACGTGGACTGGTGGCTGGTGTCCGACCTCGGCGCCGGCCTGGTCACCGGTCGCTCGGTCGCCATGCGGCCGGACTACGTGCTCGGCGTCGGCGGCGCGTCCACCACCCTCGCGCAGCTCACCGTCCGCGAACCGGTCTCCCGCGCGCTCGACGTCGGCACCGGCTGTGGCGTCCAGGCGCTGCACCTATCGCGTCACGCGGCCGAGATCGTCGCCACCGATGTCAACCTCCGTGCGCTCAAGTTTGCCCGGCTCACCGCGGCCCTCTCCCTCGACGACCGCGAGGCCGCCCGCATTGACCTGCGTCCCGGCAGCCTCTTCGAACCGGTGCGGGACGAGCGCTTCGACCTGATCGTCTCCAACCCGCCGTTCGTCATCTCCCCCGAGTCGGCGCAGGGCCACGGCCGCTTCACCTACCGCGACGCCGGCCTGCCCGCCGACGAGCTGTGCCGCCGCTTCCTCGAGCAGGTCCCGGCCCGGATGTCCGAGGGCGGCTGGTGCCAGATCCTGGCCAACTGGGTGCACGAGCAGGGCGTGGACTGGCGTGAGCGGGTGGCCCCTTGGGTGCGGGCCACCGGCTGCGACGCCTGGGTGATCCAGCGCGAGGTGCAGGACCCCGCCGAGTACGCCGAGCTCTGGCTGCGGGACGCCGGGGACCACGGCACCCCCGACTACATCATCCGCTACCAGGCGTACCTCGACTACTTCGAGGCCAACCGGATCGAGGCGATCGGCTTCGGCTGGATCACCCTGCGCGCGAGCGGGGCCGACGTGCCGACGCTGCGTCTGGAAGAGCTCACCGGCCGTGTCGATCAGCCGCTCGGCGCCCTCGTGCCCGGCTGGTTCGCCCGCCGCGCCTTCCTGCGTGGCACCTCGGACGAAGAGCTGCTGGCGGCCGCGCTCCGGGTCCCGCCGGACCTCGTGCTGGAGCAGACCGCACGCGTCGGCGAATCCGGCTGGACCCCGGAATCCACCAGGATCACCCAGGTCAGCGGCCTGTACCGGGCCGGCGACATCGACCCGGTCGGCATCGCGCTGCTCGGCGCCCTCGACGGTCTGCGTCCACTCGGCGCCGTGCTCGACCGGATCGCCGGGGAATTCGGACTGGCCCCTGAGGCGCTACGTGAAGGGGGCCTGGACACCGTCCGGTCGCTGATCGAGGAGGGGTTCCTGAACACCCCCTGAACCCCGGTCACGGGCGCGGCGCGACCATGGGGCGTAACCACGGCGTGTCGGGGCGTACTCTGGTCAGCGAGTCGTGCCGTGCGGGGCGTCCCGCCGATCACGGGACGGCACGGCGAGCGGGTGATTCCAGGCACGCGGATAGGGGTATCCCTTCGCGCGTGCCACCGACCGGTCAAGCGGACCGTGGCCCGCCATCGAGGACAGGAAGCAGGAAGGACGGACGACTGTGCCGCCGAGCAGCCAGGCCGGGACCGACGGGATCGCGCGACGCCGCCTCGTCATCGTCGAGTCTCCGGCCAAAGCCAAGACGATCAAGGGGTACCTCGGCCCGGGGTACACCGTCGAGGCGAGCGTCGGGCACATTCGCGACCTGCCCACGACCGACACCAAGCACAAGATCCCGGCCGACGTCGCGGCCAAGCCGTGGGCGCGGCTCGGGGTCGACGTCGACCACGACTTCGAGACCGTCTACGTCGTCTCGGATGGCAAGGACGATCAGGTCAAGCGGCTGAAGGCGCTTCTGAAGGACGCCGACGAGCTCTACCTGGCCACTGACGAGGACCGCGAGGGCGAGGCCATCGCCTGGCACCTGGAGCAGGAGCTCAAGCCGCGCATCCCGGTCAAGCGGATGGTCTTCCACGAGATCACCAAGGATGCCATCCAGCGCGCCGTGTCCAACCCCCGCCAGATCAACATGCAGCTGGTCAGCGCCCAGGAGACGCGCCGGGTGCTGGACCGGCTCTACGGCTACGAGGTCTCGCCGGTCCTCTGGCGCAAGATCACCAACGGCACCTCGGCCGGCCGCGTCCAGTCGGTCGCCACCCGCCTGGTGGTGGAGCGTGAGCGGGAGCGGATGGCGTTCGTCCCGGCCGCCTATTGGGACCTGACCGGTCTGTTCGACACCGGCCGGGCGGACGAGGACCCGCACACCATGCTCGCGCGCCTAGCTTCCATCGGCGGCGTGCGGGTCGCCCAGGGCCGCGACTTCGGCTCGGACGGCGTGCTCAAGTCCCGCGGCGAGGTCGTCCATTTGGATGAAGCAGCCGCCCGCGCCTTGGTCGCCGCGCTCGCGGACACCGCCTTCTCGGTCACGTCCGTCGAACGCAAGCCGTACAGGCGTGCGCCTTATGCTCCGTTTCGCACGACGACGCTCCAGCAGGAGGCGAGCCGCAAGCTCGGTTTCGGCGCGCAGCGGACCATGCAGGTGGCGCAGAAGCTGTACGAGAACGGCTTCATCACCTATATGCGTACCGACTCGATCACGCTTTCGGAGACGGCCATCGCCGCCGCCCGGGCGCAGGTCCGCGACCTCTACGGCGCGCAGTACCTGCCCGACGCGCCGCGCCGCTACGAATCGAAGGTGAAGAACGCGCAGGAGGCGCACGAGGCGATCCGCCCTTCCGGCGACTCGTTCCGCACTCCCGCGCGGACCGGGCTGAGCGGCGACGAGTTCCGCCTGTACGAACTGATCTGGATGCGCACCGTCGCCTCCCAGATGAAGGACGCGACCGGCCACTCGGTGACCGTGCGTATCGGCGGCGACGCCTCGGACGGCCGCGCGGTCGAGTTCACCGCCTCCGGTAAGATCATCAGCTTCCACGGCTTCCTGAAGGCGTACGTCGAGGGCTCGGACGACCCCGAGGCCGAACTCGACGACCGCGAGCGGCGGCTGCCGTCGGTCGAGGAGGGCCAGGCGCTCACCGCCGCCGAGTTGGAAGCGGAGGGCCACTCCACGAAGGCCCCGGCCCGCTACACCGAGGCCTCGCTGATCAAGGAGCTGGAAGACCGCGAGATCGGCCGCCCCTCGACCTACGCCGCGATCATCAACACGATCCAGCGGCGCGAGTACGTGTTCAAGAAGGGCACCGCGCTGGTCCCCTCCTTCCTGGCGTTCTCGGTCGTGGGCCTGATGGAGAAGCACTTCTCCTCGCTCGTGGACTACGAGTTCACCGCGCACATGGAGGAGGACCTGGACCGGATCGCCCGCGGCGAGGCCGAGCAGGTCCCGTGGCTCAAGCGCTTCTACTTCGGCGACGGCACCGACGACATGGAGGGACTGAAGGCACTCGTCACCGACTTGGGCGAGATCGACGCCCGTGAGGTGAACACCTTCAAGGTGGGGGACGGTGTCTTCCTGCGGGTCGGCAAGTACGGCCCGTACGTGGAGAAGATCGGTCCGGACGGCACCCCGATCGCCCGCGCCAACGTGCCCGAGGGCATCGCGCCAGACGAGCTGACCGCGGAATTGGCCGAGGAACTGTTCTCCCGGCCCTCCGGCGACCGCGAGCTCGGCGTGGACCCGGCGACCGGGCGCACCATCGTCGCCAAAGCCGGACGGTACGGCCCCTACGTGACCGAGATACTTCCGGACGACGTCCCAAAGACAGGCAAGAACGCGGTTAAGCCGCGCACCGGCTCGCTGTTCAAGGACATGTCGCTGGACGAGATCGACCTCGACACCGCGCTGAAGCTGATGTCCCTGCCCCGCGTCGTGGGCGCTGATCCAGAGACCGGCGAAGAGATCACCGCGCAGAACGGCCGCTACGGCCCCTACCTCAAGCGCGGCACCGACTCCCGCTCGCTCGCCGGCGAGGATCAGATCTTCACCGTTACGCTCGACGAAGCGCTGGCGATCTACGCGCAGCCCAAGGCCCGCGGCGGGCGCGGCACCGCGAAGCCGCCGCTGCGCGAGTTCGGCGCCGACCCGGTGTCCGGCAAGCCGATCGCGGTCAAGGACGGGCGCTTCGGGCCGTACATCACCGACGGCGAGACCAACATCACCGTGCCGCGCGGCACGACGATCGAGGAGCTCACCGAGCAGCGGGCGATCGAGCTGCTCGCGGAGAAGCGGGCGAAGGGCCCGGCGCCGAAGAAGAAGAGCGCCTCGAAGAGCGCGGCGAAGAAGACGGCCGCGCCGAAGAAGGCCGCCGCCAAGACTGCGTCGAAGACCGTCGCGAAGAAGGTGGCCGCCAAGAAGACCGCGGCCACGTCCTCCGCGTCGAATCCCGGCGCCTCCTGATCCAAGATCTTCAGCGCGGCGCCACGGAACGCCGCCGCAGGTCGATCCGCCGCCGTCCCCGCTGGGAAGTACCCTGTTGGGCGTCGGAGAGGACGGAGGGCTGGCCACCATGCGGGGCAGGATGAACCGGCTGCGCGAGACCGTCGCACGGCGGTCCGACCAGACGCAGCCGCGCGGTCAGAAGCATCCCGGCTGGTTCATCGCGATCGAGGGCGGCGACGGGGCCGGCAAGTCGACCCAGATCGCGGCGCTCGCGACCTGGCTGCGCAAACGCGGCTTCGAGGTGGTGACCACGCGCGAACCCGGCGGCACTGAGGTAGGCGCCCGGCTGCGCGAGATCCTCCTGCACGCCCGCGACCAGGGCCCGGTTGGCGCCCGCGCCGAAGCCCTGCTTTTCGCCGCCGACCGCGCCGAACACATCGAGAAGGTGGTGCGCCCCGCGCTGGTGAACGGCGCGGTCGTCGTCACCGACCGGCACGTCGACTCCTCCATCGCCTACCAAAGTGGGGGTCGGGGCCTGTCCGCCGACGACGTCGTCGCGCTGTCCGCGTTCGCCACCAAGGGTCTGCGGCCCGACCTGACCGTGCTGCTCGACCTCGATCCGGCGATCGCGTGGGAACGGTCGCAGACCCGAGCCGACGCGCCGGACAAGCTCGAGGCCGAACCCGCCGAGTTCCACGCCCGGGTGCGCTCGGTGTTCCGGGCTCGCGCCGCCGCCGACCCCGGCCGCTATCTGGTGGTGGACGCGGCCGAGCCGGTCGGGGTGGTCACCGCGATCATCGAGGACCGGCTCGAGAAGCTGCTTCCACTCTCGGCACGTGAGGCGCTGGCTGCCGAGGAGACGGAGCGATCGCTGCGCGCCGCGCGTGAGGCGGAGGAACGCGAGCAGCGCGCCCGCAAGGAGGCCGAGCGCGCGGAAGCCGAACGCAGGGCCGAGCAGCGCCGTGCCGAGGAAGCGGCCGAGCGGCAGGACGCAGAACGCCGACGCGCTGAAGCCGAGAAGGCCGCGCAGGAGCTCGCAGCCGAGGAACATCGGCGCCAGGCTGCGCTGGAAGAGGAGAAGCGCCGGCAGGAGGAGGCCGACCAACGCGCTGCCGCGCTACGCGAGAAGGAAGAGCGCATGCAAGTCCTCGCCGATGCCGAACGTCGCCGTGAGAACGAGATGGCTGTGCGCAAGGCCGAGGCGCTGGCGAAGGCCCGTGCGCGGGATCAGGCGATCCAGGACCTCGCCGTGCGTGCGTTGCCGCCCGGGGACACGAAGGCGGTTCCGGTCGACCTGAGCCAGACTCAGGTCCTGCCGAACCGAGGCGACGTCGACACTGACGAAGACGACGAGGACGATGACGCGCCACGCGGCCGCTGGCGCCTGGGCAGACGAAAGCGGCGCGAGGACGACGACGATGACTGAGCCGCGCGATGTTGATTCGACCGGCGTTGATTCGACCGCTGTTGATCCGAATGGCGTTTATCCGGACAGTGTTGATCCGAACAGAGCACCTCCGCACGCCGCCGGTTCGGTCGGCGGGATCTGGTCGGAGCTGATCGGTCAGGACCGCGCGGTCGCGCTCCTCCACGCCGCCGCACTGGCCGCTCGCGCCGTCTTGGCCGGACGCGAGGGCGCCGCAGTCTCCGCGATGACGCACGCATGGCTGTTCACCGGTCCCCCCGGCTCGGGACGCTCCACCGCCGCCCGCGCGTTCGCCGCCGCCTTGCAATGCGAGGACGACCACACCCCTGGCTGCGGCCAGTGCCAAGACTGTCATACCGCCTTCGCTGGTACGCACCCTGACGTCACCCTCGTCACCACAGACCAGCTGACGATCGGCGTCGACCAGACGCGCGGGCTGATTCTCGGCTCCGCGATGTCACCCTCCCGCCGCCGCTGGCAGGTCATCGTCATCGAAGACGCCGACCGCCTCACCGAGGGCGCAGCCAACGTCCTGCTCAAAGCGATCGAGGAACCCGCGCCGCGCACCGTCTGGATGCTGTGCGCGCCCTCCACCCAGGACATGTTGCCGACGATCCTGTCGCGCTGCCGCCACCTCGCCCTGCGAACTCCGTCCCCTGATGCCATCGCAGACGCCCTTAGCGCGCGCGAGAACGTCAGCCGCGAGCAGGCCTATGCCGCCGGACAGGCCGCCCAAGGGCACATCGGCCGCGCCCGTGCCCTGCTCCTCGATCCGGCGGCCGTTGCGGCCCGCGACGAAGCCCTCAGACTCCCTGCCGAGGTCGCCGACATAGGCCGTGCGCTTAGGGCAGCTCAGGGACTGGTAGACGCGGCTGCGGCTGAGGCCAAGGCGGTCAGTGAAGCGCTCGACGCCAAGGAGACCGATGAGCTTAAGGTCGCCCTCGGCTACGGACAGGGCAAGGGCTCGGGAAGCGCCCGGGGTGTCTCAGGCTCGGCCGGCATCCTCAAGGACCTGGAGACCCGGCAAAAGCGCCGGGCGACCCGTACGCAGCGCGATGCCCTCGACCGTGCGCTCGTCGACATCGCCGCGTTCTACCGAGACGTGCTGGCGCTGCAACTCGACCCCGCGGGCAGCGCCGCGATCCGACCCGTCCACGCCGACCGCGCTCAGCAGGCACACTCCCTCGCCGCCTCTTCGACCCCGGAAGCCACTTTGCGACGCATCGAGGCGGTCCTCGAAGCGCGCGAGGCGATTGCTGCGAACGTGGCCCCCCTGCTCGCCGTCGAGTCCATGGCGCTCACGCTCCGGGCGGCATAGAACCCCGTTCGGCGTAGCCTAGGCCTGCGCGATCTAGGGAAGGCGCTCATCGACTGATGAGACGACCGAGATATGAAGGGGGCGTCGATGCAGCGCTATGCACATTCACGGCGCGTTTCCAAAGGCCGGCGCTTCGGCGGGACGCGGTCCGGCCGGATGGTCCTGACCGCTGTCGCGTTCGCCGCCCCCCTTGCGGCGTGCACGACCGCCAGTGGCCATACGGTCCCCGTCGCCAGCACGTCCAACCAGCTGCAAGGGAACGGCTACGGCGCCCCCGCCGGCCTCCAGCAGTTCTATACGCAGTCCGTCTCGCTCTCGAGCTGCGGCGGCGGGTTCCAGTGCGGCACCATCCAGGTCCCCCTCGACTACAGCAACCCGACCGGCACGTCGATCTCCCTCGCGATCGTCCGCAAGCCCGCCACCGATCTGGCGCACCGGATCGGCTCGCTCCTGGTCAACCCGGGCGGTCCGGGCGGCTCCGGGATCGACTACGCCAGGTCGCCCGACGTGGTCAGCGCCGCCGTCGCCGCCCGCTTCGACATCGTCGGGTTCGACCCGCGCGGCGTCGGCCAGTCCACCGCGGTGCACTGCCTCTCGGACCCGCAGATGGACACGTTCCTCAACACACCGCCCGACCCGAACTCCCTGGCCGAGCGCACCGACGTCATCGACCAGTCCAAGTCCTTCGCCGCCGAGTGCGCAGCGAAGACCTCCGCGAACCTGCTGCCCTTTGTCGGCACGATCAACGCCACCCGCGACATGGACATCCTGCGGGCCGTCCTCGGTGACAAAGACCTCTATTACCTCGGCAAGTCCTACGGCACCTACCTCGGCGCGGTCTACGCGGAGGAGTTCCCTACGCACGTCGGACACCTCGTCCTGGACGGCGCGATCGACCCCTCCCTCACCGCCGGCCAGCTCAACCTGGCCCAGGCGAAGGCGTTCGACGTGGCGCTGAACCAGTTCGCCAAGGACTGTGCGACAAGGTCTGACTGTCCGCTGGGCTCCGACCCGGCGGCCGGCATCGCCAAGCTCAAGGCCTGGGTTGACGGCCTCGGCGCGGCCCCGATCGCCGGCGACGCGACCCGCAAGCTCACCGAGGCCCAGGCGATGACCGGGATCGCGGTGGCCATGTACGACCAGACCTGGTGGGGCGACCTGCGCACGGCCCTGACCAGGGCGTTCACCGGTGACGGCTCGGCTCTGCTGACCATGGCCGACGTCTATAACAACCGGGTGAGCGGCCACTACCAGGGCAACGAGACCGAGGCGAACTTCGCGGTCAACTGCGTGGACCACCCGGATGAGGCGATCTCCCCGCAGCAGATCGAACAGGACCTCCCCGAATACGAGCAGGCCGCCCCCTTCTTCGGCGAGATGGTGGTCTGGTCGAGCCTGCCCTGCGCCTACTGGCCCGCGCGCCCCGACACCACCCCCCACAAGATCGCGGCAAAGGGCGCCCCGCCGATCCTCGTCGTCGGCACTACCAGAGACCCCGCGACCCCCTACACGTGGGCGCAGGGCCTAGCCGCCCAGCTCCAAAGCGGTCGCCTCCTCACGATGAACGGCGACGGCCACACGGCCTACCTGCGCGGCTCAACGTGCATCGACACAGCAGTGGATGCCTACCTGATCCAAGGCACCCTCCCCGCCCCCGGAACTGTGTGCAGCCAAGGCTCCTGAACCGGCTACACTTATGCCTCGGTCCGGTGATCGTCCCTCTCGACATCATCCGGTCCACGCCCCCTTAGCTCAGTCGGCCAGAGCGACGCACTCGTAATGCGTAGGTCATCGGTTCAATTCCGATAGGGGGCTCCGCTGTGACCAGGGCAGTCGTCTGCGCCAGGGCCGCATCAGCGTTTCCTGCGCATCTTCCAGTTGCACTACCGTGCCGCTCACCTGCTCTGGCGGAGTCTGACGCTAGAGCAGTCGGGGAGCCTGCTCACAGAAAGCTTGGCGAGAGATGCGACCGTGGAGCCGTCTGTGCCCGTCTAGACGAGAAGTTCCTAACGCAGCGGCCGTAGACGCGGCGAGGGCCTCGATGACCGGTGTGTGAAGACTGACATCGAGACCCTCATCACCGCACTGTACGTGAAGATCGACGACGAGTTGGTCACCGACCGCTGGTGCGGACGCCCGCCGCTACTCAGTGACTCGGAACTGGTGTGTCTGGCGGTGGCCCAGGCACTGCTGCAGGTGCGCAACGAGGCGCGCTGGCTGCGGTTCGTCGGCCAGCGCCTGGGCGCCCTTTTTCCGTACCGGCCTAAGCGCCCCGGCTACAACAAGCGCCTGCGCGCCGCCCTACCGCTGGTCAAGCGGGTGATCCGGCTCCTGGCGCGGGACAGCGACTTCTGGCTGGACACGGTGTGGATCACGGATTCGACCCCGGTGCCGTGCGGGATGTCGCGG
>NZ_DASZGI010000256.1:0-29524 GCF_035938995.1 Actinocrinis sp. | reverse complement strand
GTCGGATACCAGGGCAGGCCGGCGAACCGGTCGATGCCGCGTGCGGCCAGTTGACGGCTCGCCGTCTCCTGCCGGTGACTCAGGACACTGACACCGATGCGGTTCGCCCGGCGCAGCGAGGGCCAGGTCGCGGAGGCGGTGGCCACGCACACGGACACCAGCGGCGGATCGAGCGAGACCGAGGTGAACGAGTTGGCCGCCATCCCGACCGGTACGCCGTCGACCAGCGCGGCGAGCGCGGTCACGCCGGTCGGGAAAGCTCCGAACACCCTGCGCAGCGTGGCCGGATCCAAGGCCTCCTCGGTGGTGACGATCGTCACGCGGCACCTACCGGGCGCACTGCGGCGGCGACGTGGTCGCGCGAGGCTGTGAGCCAGGGCTCGTACGCGGCAGGGTCGTCGTATGAGCCGTCGAGCACGTAGAGCGCGCGGGTGGGCAGCGTCGCGCCGAGTTCGGCGAGCACCGGCTTGAGGAAGACCTCGGGGGCGAGCGCGTGCCCCGGCCCCGCGCCCAGCATCAGCGGCACCGCCACCACGCCGTCCAGCGCGTTCGACGGGAATCGGTCGAGGAAGAGCTTGAGCAGGCCGGTGAACGACGCCTTGTAGGTCGGGCTGGCGAAGACGACGAGATCGAGGCTTGCGACAGTCTCGACGGTGTCGGCGACCTCCGCGTCCGACCAGTCCAGCAGGCCGGCGCCGAACGCCGCCAAGTCGACGGCCGGGTCCGGTGAGACGCCGGTGAGCTGTTCAGCGAGGTACCGGGCGGCTTGAAAGGTGCGCGAAGCAGGCTTCGGATTGCCCACCACCACGCCTACCCGCGGGGTGGGAATTGTGGAAGATAACTGATTCGCGGGGTTCTTTGCCATGAGGATCCTCACTTCGCCGGTCCGACGGCGCGGCTCGAGGGGATGAGACGGACGGGACGGTGCCCGGCGGCGGCCCGGTGCCCCGGCCGGCGGCGCGCCGACGCCGACCGGGGCACGATCTGGGGTGTGTTGAAGAAGGACCGCCGCCGAGGATCCGCCCGGTCAGGCGGCGGCCGCGGCCTCTGCGACAGTCGTGTAGTGCGAGGCGTCGCCCTTGATGACATAGCTCGGCTCGCCGTTCACGCCGACCGGTACGTCGCCCGCGACGGTCACCCGGTGCAGGCGGCGCGGCAGGTCGTCGTAGTTGTCGATCGCGTAGTGCTGGGTGATCCGGTTGTCGAACAGCATCAACTCGTTCGGCGACCAGCGCCAGCGCAGGACGTTCTCCGGGCGGGTGACATACGCCTGGAGGATGTCGAGGATCTTGCGGGACTCGCCCGCCGAGAGTCCGACGATGCGCTGCGCGAAGCCGCCGATGAACAGGCCGCGCTCGCCGGTCAGCGGGTGCACGCGCACCACCGGGTGCGCGGTCTCGAACTCGATCGAGGTGAACACCTTCCGCCGTTCCTCGTGCTCGTCGCTCGGCGTGTGCCCGGCGACTGCGTAGTCGTAGACGTTGGTGTGCACCGCCGTGAGGGTCTCGGCGAAGGCGCGCAGCGCCTCGGGCAGGTCCTGGTAGGCGGCGCCGGCGTTCGCGATCAGCGTCTCGCCGCCGTACGGCGGGATGACGATGCTGCGCAGGGTGCTGGCCTGCGGCGGGTTGACCACGAATGTGACGTCGGTGTGCCAGTGGTTGGCACGGCCGCCGCGCTCGCTGTCCACCGGCAGGATGTTGGGCGCGCCGTCGAGCGCGGGCACCGTGGGGTGCGCGGTGGTCAGGTCGCCGAAGTGCCGCACGAAGCGCTGTTGGCCCTCGTCGTCCAGGCCGGTGGCGTCGAAGACCAGGGCCTTGTGCTCATTGAGGGCGGCTCGGATCGCGGCGACTGTCGCCTGATCGAGCTCGCGGGTGATGTCGACGCCGGAGACGCGGGCGCCGATGCGGGCGGTGACTTTCCGGATGTCGAGGCGGACGGGAGTGGAGACGTCGGAGGCGGATATGTCGGAAACGGTGGCGGTCATGGCGAATACCTCTTTCGGTGTGCAGGACTCAGTTCACGTGTATGGGGTCAAGGGAGGCAGCGACGAAGCGGCGGCTGACGGGCCGCGGCAGGCCGTAGCGTGCGCGCAGGGTCTCGCCGGGGACGTATTCGGTGCGGAACAAGCCCCGGCGGCGCAGGATCGGCACGACGTGGTCGACGAACAGATCCAGGCCGGACGGCAGCACCGGCGGCATGATGTTGAAGCCGTCCGCCGCGCCGCCCGCGAACCAGAACTCGATCTCGCGGGCGACCTGCTCCGGGGTGCCCGCGAAGGTGCGGTGACCGCGGCCGCCACCGAGCCTTCCGATCAGCTCTCTCACCGTGAGTTTGTCCCTGCGGGCCAGCTCGACGATGAGTTCGTACCGGCTCTGCGCTCCGTTGATCAGCGCGGGCTGTGGGAGGTCTTCCGGGAGTCGCGCGTCGAGATCCAGCAGCTCGATTGGCAGCTGAAGCAGCTCGGACAGCGTCTCTTGCCCGTGCTCGTAGGTGATCAGCTCTTCAAGTTCCGCGTCCCGCTCCCGGGCTTCGGCCTCGGTCGATCCGATGACCGGTACCAGGCCCGGCAGGATCTTGATGTGGTCGGGGTTTCGGCCCGTGGCGAGCGTACGAGCCTTGAGATCGGTGTAGAAGGCCGCCGCCTCCGGGAAGGTCTGCTGCGCGGTGAAGACGGCTTCGGCGTGCTGGGCGGCGAAGTTCTTGCCGTCCTGCGATGATCCGGCCTGCACCAGCAGCGGATGGCCTTGCGGCGAGCGCGGGATGTTGAGCGCGCCTTCGACCGAGAAGAACCGTCCCTGGTGCTGCGGCGGGCGGACCTTGCGCTGGTCGCCCCACACGCCGAGGTTCTTGTCTCCGACGTAGACGTCCTCCGCCCAGCTGTCCCACAGTTTCAGGGCGACCTCGGTGAATTCGGCGGCGCGCTCGTAGCGTTCGGCGTGCGCGGGGGCGTCGTCGAGGCCGAAGTTGCGTGCCGCCGCGGGGCCGGCGGTGGTGACGATGTTCCAGCCGGCGCGGCCGCCGCTCACGTGGTCCAGCGAGGCGAATCGGCGGGCCAGGTTGTACGGAGAGTTGTACGACGTCGACGCGGTGGCTATCAGGCCGATGTGTTCCGTCACGGTCGAGAGCACGGTGAGCAGTGTCAGCGGCTCGATCACCCCGGCCGGGCGCCGGGCGACGTCGCCCCACAGCGCGGGGCTGTCGGCGAGGAACAGCGAGTCGAAGGTGCCGCGCTCCGCGGTGCGCGCCAGTGCCTTGTAGTGCTCGATGTCGGTGTTCGCGCGCGGGTCGCTCTCCGGCAGGCGCCAGGACGCCTCGTGGTGGCCGGTGCTCATCAGGAACGCGTTGAGATGCAGGGTTCTGCTCATCAGGCCACTTCCTCCAGGATCGCGGCTTGCTCGGTGTCGGGGTCGAGGCCGGGATCGTCCGGCCGTTCGGGCGTGCGCGATGCTTCCGGCGCGTCGTCCGGCACGCCGAGCGCGGCGAGCAGCCGCTGCCGGTAGCCGACCAGGCGCGGGTCGCGCCCGGAGCGCGGGTGCGGCAGTTCGATCGGCAGGTCGAGGCCGAGCCGGCCGTCGTCGAGCACGAGTACGCGGTCGGCGAGCAGCACCGCCTCGTCCACGTCGTGGGTGACCAGCAGCACCGTGGGCCAGTGCCGTTGCCACAGGTCCCGCAGCAGGGTTTGCATCCGGATCCGGGTCAGCGCGTCGAGTGCGCCGAAGGGCTCGTCGGCCAGCAGCAGTTCCGGCTCCCGGGCGAGCGACCTGGCCAGCGCGGCGCGCTGGGCCTCGCCGCCGGAGAGCTGGTTGGGCCAGGCGTCCTCCCGCCCGGCGAGCCCGACCTCGGCGAGCGCGGCGCGGGCGCGGTCCGCGGCCTGACCGGCCTGGGGTCCGCGGCGGGGCAGACCGAGCAGCACGTTGGCCAGCACCCGGCGCCAGGGCAGCAGGCGGGAGTCCTGAAAGACCACGGACACGCGCTGCGGCGCCCGGATCTCACCGTCGCCGGTGACTCCGTGGTCGATGCCGGCGAGCGCGCGCAGCAGGGTGGACTTACCCGAGCCGCTGCGCCCGACCAGGGCGACGAACTGGCCCTGCGGGATTTGCAGGTGGATGTCGCGCAGCACGGTGCGCGACTCGAAGCCGCGGTTAAGGCCGCTGATGACGACAGCGGGCGGCCTGGGGCTCAGCTGTCCAGAGTGCGCCGCCATGACAGTGCCCTCCTTTCGACGAGGCGGACGATCAGATCGGAGGTGAAGCCCCAGATCCCGTAGATGGCCAGGCCCACCACAACGCTGTCGATCAGCCCGTAAGTGGCCTGCTGGTACATCAGGTAACCCAGGCCGCTGGTGGCGTTGACCTCCTCGACCACGACCAGGGCGAGCCACGCGCTGGTCACCCCGAGGCGCAGGCCGGTGAAGAAGCCGGGCAGCGCGCCGGGCACGACGACCTGCCGCAGGAACTCCCAGCGGGTCAGCCCGAGGGTTTCGGCGAGTTCGACGTACCGCCGGTCGATCGCGGACAGCGCGGCGGAGAGATTGATGTAGATCGGGATGTACACGGCGATCGCGATGATCGAGATCTTGAAGGTCTCCCCGATGCCCAGCCAGAGGATGAACAGCGGGATCATGCCGAGGATCGGCAGCGCGCGGTTGATCTGGACGTTGCCGTCGATCAGGGCGGCGCCGACCCGGCTGAGCCCGGCCAGCAGCGCGAGCACGACGCCGGCGGTGAGCCCGACGGCGAAGCCTTCGGCCGCGCGCTGGAGCGAGATCGCCAGGTCGGGGCCGAGTGTTCCGGCCTGCCACAACTGCCATCCGGTGTCCACCACGGACCAGGGCGCGGGCAGTACGCGGGGGTCGAGCCGCCCGGTCGCGCTGGCCAGCGACCACACGGCGAGCAGGATCAGCGGACCGATGCCGCGGGCGAAGGGGATGCGTTTGCCGGGGCCGAGCCTACGGACCCGATGGCGCGTACCGACATCGGGCAACGCCGCGACGGGGCAGATTACGGCGTCTGTCAAAGCGGTGTCTGCCACGGCGATCAACTCCGGTACGTCGCCGGGACCGCGGCGGCGGCCAGGGACTCGAACCGGCGGTCGAAGAGCACGGACGCGTCGAAGGACTTGATGAATCCGCCCTGCGCGAGCAGTTCGACGGTCTGCTGCTCCCAGGTGATGGCCGAGTCCCACCGCTGCGGGAACCACGGCTTGGGGCTCAGCTGCACCACGCTTTTGGCCTGAGCCGCCGTGATGCTCTGTGTCTTTACGTAGAAGTCTTGCTCCCACTCGTCCGGGTGCTCATACACCCAGACGGTGGCCTTGGCCCAGATCGGGACGAAGGCGGCGATGGCCGCGGCTTTCGCGGCGTCTTGCAGCACCGAAGTGGGCGCCCACAGCAGCGTCAGGAAATCGACCACATTCGTGTCGACGGCGTGCGCGCCGTCTTTGCCGTAACTGTTGAGGTAATTAGGCAGCTGAGTAACCGGCAGCGGCGCGATGTCCACCTGGCCGGCCTCGAGCGCCACAAGGAACTGGTCGCTGGTCAGGTTGACCAGCTTGACATCCTGATAGGAGATCCCCGCCTGCTTGAGCGCCCGCAGAAGTACGACGCCCTGCGCTTGCCCCTGAGAGAATGCCAGGCTCTTGCCGCGGAAGTCGGCGACCGACTCGATGGTGCTGTGCGGCTTAGTGGCGAACACGTACGTCGGCGACCGCGTCAGGTTGATGGCGACGATCCGGGTCTCGTAGCCCTGGTTGTGGGCCTCGATCGGCGGTATTCCCGCATTGACTCCGACATCGAGCGAACCGGCGCGGAACGCGGCGAGCACGTCGGGTCCGGCGCCCAGGTTCGGCCAGCCGGAGACATTGAACGGCAGGGAGCCGATGAGGCCGGACAGCTCCAGTTCCAGCTGCAACTCGCCGAGAGCGGAGGCGATGGACAGGCTCGAGCCGGTCGGCACGGATTTCGGCAGCGCAGCGTCGGCGGCGAGCGTCGCACCGCCGGATGCGCGCGTGGCGCAGGAGCTCAATCCCAGAGCTGCGCCGGTAGCGAGCACCGAACGCAGCAGCAGTCTTCGATCGAGGCCGGGACGTTCATCACGGGCAGAAGGCAGGGCGGCAGGCATGGGTTTGTCCTCGTTTCGGTAGCCGGGCATACGCCATCGCCGCGCGGCGAACACGTGAATGCGAGTGCACGCGCGGGAGCGAAATGCGAAATGTCGATCAGCGTGTTGCGGCAGGGCGAAGCGTCGCGGGCGCGCTGCGCCCACGCGGTTCATTCAGCGGGGATCGGCCGCGCGAGTGCGGCCCGACAATTCCGGTCGGCTACCGGCGACAGAAGGAACGGCCGACGCGCATCAGGTCGATGACCCGGCGCTTGACCAGGTTGACGTGGTGTCGGTCCATGCCTTCCATGGTCACGGCCCTGGACCCGGGGTGTCAACATTGCAACTTTCTGAAGTAATCCGCTCCCCGAATCCCCACGGGTCGCGGTAGAGCGAGTCCAGGATCACCGCGCCGCCGGCCGTCTCCAGCACGGCGCCGGGGAACGCGGTGGGAATCAGTGCTCTGTCGACATCGCAGACCATCCGCGCGCTCTCCCGCACGATGCCGCGCAAGGCCGCGAGAGCAGCCGGAAGGGCCGGCAGCACGGCATCGGTCACGACCACGAGTTCCGGGCCTACGACGTCCATCAGCGTCGCCACTGCGCGCCCGAGCAGCCGCGAGCGTTCGACGAACAGATCCACCGCGGCGCGGCTGCCCGCACGCGCGGCTTCGAGCAGCAGTCGGAAATCCGGCGCGGCGATGAGACGCCGCTGATAGGCACATCTGGCCAGAGTCTCTTCCGAAACGGTGGCCTCCAGGCAGCCGACCCGGCCGCAGGAGCACGGTTCGCGGCTACCCTCGACGGGCAGGTGCGCGATCACTCCGGCCTGCGCGCGAGATCCGTAGTGCGCCGCGCCCCGGGTGGCGAACGCGGCCTCGACCACATTGCCCGCGAACACGTGCAGCACACCGTCGGCGTGACGTGCCCCGCCGAACAGCATCTCACCGTGCAGAAGGGCCCGGGAATGCCCGTCCACGCGGACCGGCAGGCCGGTGCGCTCGCTCAACCAGTCCCGCACCGGGACGCGGGACCAGCCGAGCCGCGGATGGTCCATCACCGTCCCGGATTCGGGTTCGACCCACCCGCCGGTTGCCACTCCTATGCCCAGCGGCCGGGCGTCGCTGTCGTACTGCGCGCACAAGGTGGCCACGCCGCGGGCGGCACACTCCAGGACGTGACCGGGATCGGCCGACTCGTGCGGCGTCCGGCGACGAGCGAGCACCCGGCCGCGAAGGTCGAGCAGCGCCGTGGTGGTCATCGGCACGGCGATGTGCACGGCGGCGACTATGTGGCGCGAGACGTCGAGGTCGACGGGGACGTGCGGTCGGCCGATCCCGTTGGACCGCACCTGATCCGGCAGTTCGCGCAGCAGACCGGCCTGTGCCAGTTCCGCGCAGTGGCCGGTCACCGAGGCGGGCGACAGCCCCGTGATCCGGGCGATCGTGCTGCGGGCGATCGGGCCGTTCTCCAGCACCGCGCGCAGCACGGCGCCGGCGCTGGCCGTGCGCCGACCGCCGTCCGCCACACGCGCGGCTTCGGTCTTCGGAAGTTTTCCGCGGGTGACGGCAGCGGTGGCACGGCCGTCGTCCCGCCCAGCGGGTCGGGTCGGGGTAGGCACGGGAGGTCTCCGCTCGTGCGACGGGATTCCTGGGCGGCTCGCGCTGGGCGGCGCCGGGAGCGCTCCCGTTCAAGCACGGCGCGCGAGGACCGCGCGCGGCTCAAGCCGGACGCAGAGCCGTGCCGGAGACTTCCCCTCAGATGTCGGGACTGGCGGGAAAGCGAACGAGAGCGATGCCGTCCGCGGACGGCGCACCGGCCGTCAGGCCAGACAGAGCGCGCTCTCGACGCGGCCGAAGTCGACGTGCCGGCGGCAGGTCAGAAGCCGCATCAGCCCACCTCGCCTTCCCAATACCGGTAACCTCCTGAGAAACTTAGGCGCGTTCTCGGCGCCCCGTCAACATGCGCGCCGCGGACCAGCAGGTTCGCGACATCTTCGAGCGGGCGAACACGACCCGACACGGTCCGGTCGTCGGTGCGAGCATGGGTCCATGACGGCATGGCGGGATTTCGAGCAGGCGGAGCCGGACTTCGCGCGGCGGGTGCGGGCGCTGTTCGACGCCCACCGGCACAAGACGATCGCGACCGTGCGGGCCGACGGGTCGCCGCGGATCTCGGGGATCGAGACGGCCTTCGAGGACGGCGAGCTGGCCTTCGGCTCGATGCCCGACGCGCGCAAGGGCGCGGACCTGCGCCGCGATCCGCGTTTCGCCCTGCACAGCGCCACCATCGACCCGGTCGAGGGCGACGAGGCGAAGTGGCCGGGCGAGGCGAAGATCTCCGGTCGCGCGATCGCCGCCGGACTCATCGCCGAAGGACCGGACGGTGAGCTGTTCCACGCCGACATCGCCGAGGTCGTGCACACCCACCTCGACGACAAGGCCACGGTTCTCATCGTCGAGTGGTGGACCCCCGCGCACGGGTTGCGAAGGGTCGATCGCGCGTGACCGCCGCTGGCGCACGCTTGCGCTGAGGTCGCCGGAGCTGCGATGAGGTGGATCGACTACGACACAGAATCGACTAAGACACAGAATCGACCAAGACACAGAGCAGTACCGGGACTGGGACTCTGGCGCGCCGGCGCGCCTCCAGAACCCTCGACCCTGCTCACGCTCGAACGGCGCTCGCAACGCCGACGACGACGTTACGAGAGCGGCAGCCCGCCGCATTCACCAAGCTGCGGCCGGACGACGGCTTGTCCGTTCACCTGCGCTCCGCCCGCGGCCGTCAGGTCGATGGTCAGCGCCGCGTGGTACGCGACGACGGCGGTGAACGTGTTCTGCAGTCCTGGCGCCGGGCTGACGCCGCAAGCGTTCGCGGTGTAGTAGAGGCCGTACGCATCCGAGTTCTGCATCGCGTAACCCTCTTGGGAACCAGCCTGCGCGCATCCGGTGACCGCGAAGACCACGGCCAGGTCGGCGTCGGGATTCCCGAACGCGTTCGCGCCGGTGATCTTCCAGGTCCCCGAGCTGTACGGACCGATCGTCAGCGGCACGTCCTGGGTCAGCCGACCTTCCGCCACGGTTCCCCCGGTCAGCTGCAGGGTGCACGACGTGGAGTTCTCCAGCGTCGCGGTGACGCTGCGGCCGGGCGCCACGGGCCCTCGGTGCGGCTGCGGGCTCGCGAATGCCGTCCCCGCAAGGGCAACCGACACGACAGCCGCCGCACCGGCCGCACCAAAGACCAAGCTCTTGCGCATGAGTGGTTCTCCTTACGGTCTCGAACCCGCAGCGGATTCGGACCAGAAGACTAGAGGATCGATCAGCCGCCGAATCGCCTCCGGACTACTCAGAAGCAACATCTGCCCATTCGTACATCAAGTCCGCCCGATCGTCTGGGGCGCCGCCGACTGCGCCCACGGAATAATTCAGGTGGTGGGCGGCACATGCCCGGTAATTGATCATCACAACCGGATGCGGCGCGACGTTCTTTGCAACCGGCGTATGCGCGGACCGATGGATCGAACCGCTACTATGCCGTATTCGACAGCCGGTGCTGTCGATCATCGCTGTTGGGGGGCGATTCGTTGATGGAACGCGATGTCATGCCTGGTGTCCAAAATGTGTGGATACTCCCAGGTTACGTGCACGAACGCGAACTCGGCTCGGGTGCCGTCGGCCGGGTCGTGCTCGCCCGGCACGAGCAGACCGGGACACCGGTGGCGATCAAATACCTCGTGCGCTCACTGCGCGCGGACCAGGATTTCCGCACCGCATACCGGCACGAGGCCGAGCTGCTCGGGGAACTGCGCTCCGAACACGTCGCCCGGCTCTACGAGTACGTAGAAGGCCCGGACGGCGCGGCCATCGTGATGGAGTTCGTCGAGGGGATCGCCCTGCGCCTGCTGCTGAGCGAGGAGGGGGCGACCGGCCCGGAAGCGGCGCTGGCCGTGCTCAAGGGCTCGCTGCTCGGGCTCGCGGAGGCGCACGAGGCCGGGGTCGTGCACCGGGACTACAAGCCGGCGAACATTCTGGTCACCCCGCAGGGTATGTCAAAGCTCGTGGATTTCGGCATCGCGGCGCGCTCCGGTGCGAAGGGAGTCTCCGCGGGCACCCCGGTCTACATGGCTCCCGAGCAGTTCACGGGAGAACCCGCGACAGCGGCTGCCGACGTGTATTCCGCGACCGCGACCTTCTTCGAATGCATCACCGGGTCCAGGCCCTACGCCGGAACCACGGCGATGGAGTTGATGATCCAGCACAACCAGGCGCCGATTCCGGACGATTCGGCCCCGGAGCCCGTGCGCCCCCTCATCCGGGCCGGCCTGGCCAAGGACCCTGACGAACGCCCGTCCAGCGCCCGACAGTTCGTGGACGAACTCGAGCAGATCGCCCGCGCGGCGTACGGCGAGGACTGGCAGGCGCGGGGCCAGCGCAAACTCGCGACGCTCGTGGCCGCATCGCCCCTGCTCTTGCTCACGACGACGCACACGCCGCCGTCCGGCACGACCGCTCTCGCGACGACCAACCTCGGGGCGGGCGCCGCCGCCCGTTCAGGCGCCCGAAACCTTCGCAGGACCCTGGCAGGGGTCGGAGCGGCGGTGGTGATCGCCTCCGGGTTCGCGGCACTCGCGGCGGCCTCGGGTGGCGGCGGCACGAAGCCGGCCGCCGCGGTCTCCGGGGCGACGACCGGCGCGACAACCTCGGTGACGGCCACCGCCTCCGGCCCGACCGATCCAGCCGCCGCAGCAGCCGCGTCCACCTCGGCTTCGGCCTCGCCGAGCGCGACCCACGGCCCGTCGCCCGGCTCCAGCATGTCGGCTGGCGGTCCGACGGGTCAGCCCGCCCCCGGGCCGACGGCGGGTTCCTCTACCAAGGCGACCGGTCCCACCTCCGCGCCCCCGACGTCGACGACCCCGACGACCGGGCCCCAGCTCCACGTATATTCGGTGAGTTTCGGCATGACACAGCCCGCTTGCTACGGCAGGGGCGGCATCACGGTCGCGGTCAACGTGTCGTCGGACGGCGCCGCCGCCGGGACGCTGACGCTGCAGTGGTACACCTCCGACACGCCGACCGGCGCTCGCACCACCATCGACAATCAGCCGATCACCTTGCCGCAAGGACAGACCAGCGTGGACAACAAGTACAGCTACAGCTTCCCGACCAACGCGTCGTACTGGGGCGTGGCGGTGTCCACCCAGCCCGCCGCCGACTTGGGCGACGGCAGTTCTCAGTACATCCTCGCGGCGACCTGTGAGATCCAATGAGCGGCGAGCGCGAAGCGCACTGGGATGCGTGGAGGCAGGACGGCTCCACCGAACCGTTCGACGTGTCTGCGTCCTTTGAGACGGTAGACGTCCAGCAAACCGTGCCGCTTGTGCCCCACGCGCAGGCGAAGGCTGAGACGGAACCGGTGCAACAGACACTCGCATACGCGGCGTTCGAGCACGACCCGGCAGATGAGGCAGCCACCGCGCGGCTCGTGCAGACTCGCGAGATCATCGAATCGACCAGGGTGCTTGCCGACAGCGATGCCGACCGGGCACCAGGAGACGCCGCGTCATCAGGCCAGACTCAGCTGCTCCGATTCGGACCGGGCGTACCGGCCGCGACCGTGCCCGTCGAAGCCGCAGCGATCTGGCGCGGGACCGGCCGGCCGGACCGCAAGCGCCGTCGACGTACCCTGATCGGCTGGCTCGTGCCCTTCCTGGTCCTGCTGGTCGTGCTCGCGATTCTGCTGTGGCAACACCTCAGCTCGCCGCTGACCGTCACCGGAGCCTCAGTCCGCGCCAACCCGGCCGCCCTCTCATGCGATGCGACCGCCACCGTCATCGGCACGCTCCAGACCAATGGCGAACCCGGCACGATCTCGTATCAGTGGAAGAGGAGCGACGGCACCGTGTCGGACGTGCTCGAGCAGCAGGTCGCCAAGGGCGCGCACCAGGTCGACGTCTCGCTGCTCTGGACATTCAACGGTGCTGGCAGCGTGCAGGCCACGGCTACGCTCGACGTGCTGAGTCCGACGACTGTCACGGCCGCCACGACGTTCGACTATACGTGCACGAAGTAAGCCGGCTCGCGTAGAGCCGCGGCAAGAACAATCAAGCGACCATCAACGCTTCGCCCCGGACAATCCCCCGCCGATCCACGCTGGAGACGCGCGGTCGAGGACACCGGAGCGGAAGAAGCATGCTGACATGTGCGGCTTGGTTGGGTATGCGGGCCTCGAGGGCGGGCCGCCCGCGGCCACGCGGGCGACTTCGCTGAAGCTGATGACCGAGACGCTCGCCTGCCGCGGGCCGGACGCCTCCGGCCGGTGGGAACAGGACGGCGCGGGCCTCGGGCACACACGGCTGGCCACGCTCGACCCGGCCGGCGGTCACCAGCCGCTGCTGATCGAGCGCGATGGACACTGCGTGCTCGCCGTCGTGTTCGTCGGGGAGATCTACAACCACCGGGAGATCCGCGCACAGTTGGCCGCGCTCGGCCACCGCTTCCGGGACCGCAGCGACAGCGAGGTCGTGCTGCGGGCCGTCGACGCGTGGGGACCGCGGGCGCCGGCCCGGCTGGAGGGCATGTTCGCGTATGCGGCCTGGGAACCCGAGGCGCGCCGGCTGACCCTGGCGCGCGATCGGCTCGGAATCAAGCCTCTGTGTTACACGCGCCTCCCGGACGGCGTCGTCTTCGGCTCCGAGCCCAAGGCGGTGCTCGCGCATCCCGCCGTGCCGACCAGGGTCGACCGGGACGGCCTGCGCGAATTGCTGCTCGACTCGCACCCGATGATCAAGACGCCGGGGCGCAGCGTCTACGCCGGACTGCGAGAGGTGGCGCCCGGCACGGTCACCACCATCACGCCGGCTGGTGAGCGCACCGAGCGCTACTGGTCGCTGAGCCCTGCGGAACACCGCGACAGCCTGCCCGACACCGTCGCCACGATACGGGCCCTGCTCGGCCAAGCCGTACGCGCGCAGTTTCGCGCGGACGTCCCGGTGTGCGCACTGTTGTCCGGCGGCCTGGACTCCAGCGCGATCGCCGCGATCGCCCGCGCGGGCGGCGAGAATATAAGTACCCTGTCGGTTGATCTGGGCGGGCCCGAGCGCGGCCGGGACCGGATGCGGCGCGACGCGGACCGGCCGTACGTCGAGCTGATGGTCCGGCACCTGCGCACCCGCCACCGGAGCATCGCGCCCGACCCGGCGGACCTCGCCGATCCGTCCCATCGGACCCTGATATGCCGGCTGCGAGACGGGCTCGGCCTCGGCGACTTCGACACCTCGCTCCTGCTGCTGTTCCGCGCGGTACGCGAGCGCTTCCCCGTCACGGTCTCGGGGGAGGGCGCCGACGAGCTGTTCGGCGGATACCGCTGGTCCGCCGGTGACCGGGTCACGCAGGGCCACTTCCCGTGGGAGAACGTGCTCGCGGATGCGGACGTGACCCGCCTGCTCGACCCCGCCTTGGCCGCGTCCCTCGAACTGCCCGCGTACCGCGCCCACCTCTACGAGAGCGCGGTCGCGGAACTGGAGCACCCGCCCGGCATCCCGGCCCACGAACGCGCACCACGCCTGTGCGGTTACCTGAACCTGACCCGTTTCCTGCCCTGCCTGCTGGACCGCACCGATCGCCTGAGCATGGGACTCGGCCTCGAGGTGCGGGTGCCCTTCCTCGACCACCGGCTCGTCGAATACGTCTTCAACATCCCGTGGGCGATGAAGACCTTCGACGGGCGGGAGAAGAGCCTGCTGCGCGCCGCCGTCGCCGACCTGCTCCCCGCGCGGGTACTGGCCCGGTACAAGAGCCCTTACCCCATGACCCGCGACCCCGGTTACCGTGCGGCGCTGACTGCCCAGGTCGCCGCGCTGCTCGACCGGCCCGGCCCGGCGCTGGACCTGCTCGACCCGCCTGCCGTGCGCCGCCTCTTGCTCGACCCGCCGCACGGCCGGGACCGATTCCCGCGCGAGGGCCTGGAATTCGTGCTGGACCTCGATCAGTGGCTGCGTATATACCGGCCCGCACTCTCGCTCTAGCCGCGGCGCGCCCGCGACCTGCCCGCGAACAATCAACGAACCATCAACCGCGCCTCGCGAACAACACCCATGGGCGCGACCCTGAAAGAGCGTCACCGAACACTGATAACCATCGGAAGGAGTGCTCGCATGGCTCACGTCAGGCAGGTCTTCTGGTCGGCTCTTCGCCTCAACCGGGGCAAGATGGGCGGCCGCTACAAGTGGGCCGAGTAGCCCGTCGACCGCCGCGCGGTGGGGCGTCGACGATGCCCCACCGCGCGGCTCGACCACGAGGTGGGACGCAACGGTGAGCACGCACGAAACCCGACGGCCGCCCGGCCCGCGCGGCAGGTGGGCGGTCGGCAACAGCGCCGACTACGATGCCGACCGGGTCGGCTTCCTGCGCCGATGCCAGGCCGAGTACGGCGACGTCTTCAGCTTCAGCCCCCGCACGGTCTTCGTCGGCGACCCCGAGCTGGTCCACGAACTGCTGGAGAAGGCGAACGAGGAGTACGTGGTCGAATCCCCGATCTTCGGCCGCCGCCGGTCCGGCGAACGCCTCGACCGCGACATCGAGGGCTGGATGTGCACCCGCAAGCGCGGCTCCGCGGCGATGAGCCGCGCCGTGACCAAGGCCCACGGCCGGCGCATCATCGAGGCCTTCGACGCGACGCTGCGTGAGAGCGGCGGCCGCGACTTCGACGTGTGGAGCGTGCTGCTCGGCTACGGCGGCCGCGCGGTCGCCGACTTCCTGTTCGGTCCCGGGGCCGAGGACCTCGTCGCGGCCACCCAGTACCGGTCCCACCTGATCAGCACGTTCTTGAACACCAGCCTGACTGTGCCCAGGTGGCTGCCCGTGCCGAGCGTGCGGCGCGCGGTACGGGCCGACGAGAGCGTCCTGCGGGCCATCGTCGCCCGAGTCGACGAGCGCATCGCCCACCCGCACGCGCAGCCCGAGGACATGCTCGACCTGCTGCTCGCCGCCCCACACGCCGACGCGGACTCCGATTCCGATTCCGACCGCGGCGCCACGGTGGACGCCGACGTCGTGCCGTCCCGCGACGAGATCATCAGGGCACTGAAGGTCAACACGCTCGCCTCGGTCGGCTCGCCGGGCACCGCCTTGTCGTGGATCCTCTGCGAGATGTCCCGGGACCCGCAGGCGCTGCGGCGGCTGCACGACGAGGCTTGGCAGACCATCGAGGCGACCGGGTCCGTACTCACTGACAGGAATCTGACATACAGCAAGGCCTTCGTCCGGGAGATCCTGCGCCTCTACCCGCCGACCTGGCTGATGGGCCGCACCGTGCACCGCGCCTGCACGCTGGGCGGCTGGCCGCTGCGGCCCGGACAGGAGGTCATGTTCAGCCCGTACCTCTTGCAGCGCGACGCCCGCTGGTGGCCGGAGCCCGAGCGGTTCCTGCCGGAGCGCTGGCTCGGCCGCGCCGCGCCCGACAGCCGGCGCGCCTACATCCCGTTCGGCTCCGGGCCGCGCATGTGCATGGGGCTGCACGTCAGCCTCTACCAGCTCGTCACGGCGACCTCCCACCTGGCCGCCCACTACCGGATCGAGTCGAACGCAGCCGAGATCGAACCCTTCCACCACGCGATGGTCGTGCCGCGCGGCCTGCGTGCCCGCGTCACGCGCCTCGACGAGACGCGGCCATCGGCCGCGGACGCGGACGCAGCCAAGACGGGCGCCCTCGCGCGGGTGACGTCGTGAACGAGCCGAGCCGGTACCGCGACGCGTTCGCCGTCCGCGAATTCCGCGCGATCTTCCTGGCGCACGTGATCTCGATGGCGGGCACGATCGTCGCCCAGCTCGCCCTCACGGTCCTGGTCTACGAGCGCACCGGCTCGGCCCTGCTGTCCGCGCTGACCTTCGCGACCGGATTCCTGCCGTTCCTGATCGCCGGGACGCTCCTGTCCGCGGTCGTCGAGCGCGTGCCGACGCGCAGGCTTCTGGTCACGTGCAACCTGCTCTCCGGTACGTTCGCCCTCGCCATGGCGCTGCCGGCCGCGCCGGTCGCGGCCCTGCTGATCCTCAACTTCCTGCTCGGCATGGTCCAGCCGCTGTTTACGGGCGCACGCTCGGCCACCCTGCGCGACGTGCTGACCGGCGGCGCCTACATCTCCGGGCGCAGCGTGATCCGCTTGGTGGTGCAGGGTGCCCAGCTTGGCGGCATGGCCCTGAGCGGGCTGCTGCTCACCGTCGTCGCGCCGCGCGACCTGCTGCTCGGCAACGCCCTGAGCTTCGGCGTCTCAGCCCTCGTGCTGCGGCTGGGCACCCGCGAGCGCAGGCTCGCGCCCGAGAAGCCCGAGACGGCGGCGCGCCCGTCGCTGGCCCGAGACTCCCTCGCCGGTATCGGGAAGGTGTTCGCCATCGCACCCCTGCGACGGCTCATCTTGTTCGTGTGGGCAGACGCCGCTCTCGCCGTGGCACCGGAAGGGCTGATGGTGCCCTACGCCACAAACAGGTTCGGCGGCACGATCAGCGCGGGCCTGCTGCTGACCGCGATCCCGCTGGGCACCTTCTCCGGGGAACTGCTGACCAACTGCAAGGCGTCGCCGGCCCGGCAGATCAGCCTCATCCGGCCGGCCGTCGCCGTCTCGTTCACGCCGATGCTGCTCTTCGTCGCAAAACCCGGGCTCGCCCTCGCTCTCGTGGTGCTGTTCGTCTCCGGCCTCGGCGCCGCCGCGACGCTCGGCCTGGACCGGCTCACGGTCGAATACACGCCGCCCGACCTGCTGCCCCGGACGCTGAGCCTGCAGGCGGCGGGCGTGATGTTCTGGCAAGGCATCGGCTTCGCGGCGGCCGGGGCAGCGGCCGAACTCGTCTCGCCCTCGGTTGTGATCACCGCCTCGGCCGCCCTCGGGCTACTCACCGTCGCAGCCTACGCAGTTGCCTCGCGCACTCCGCGCCCGCAGCTCGCCCCCACGATCGCGTCGTAGCCGGATTCACACCACGACTCGCAGCATGTAAGGAGCCAGCCATGCCCATCGCCTACCGTCGGCTGGTCAAGGCCGACGCCGACCTGCTCGCCGAGTTCATCACCTCGGAGCCGTGGCCCTTCCATTCGGGCACCGCCACGGACCCCGGAAAGATTCGCCGCAAGGTGCGCCGCGGCCACTATAACAACCGCCAGATCCGCACGTTCTGGATGGTCGTCGACGGCGCCGAGGTCGGCCTGATCCGGATGGAGCTGATCGACGAGATGCCCCGGATCGACCTGCGGATCCGGGCCACGCACCGTGGCCACGGCCTCGGCACGGAAGCCCAGCGCTGGCTGACCGACTACCTGTTCGCCGAACTGCCGGAGCTCCACCGCCTGGAGGGCCCCACCCGCCACGACAACCACGCCATGCGCCGGGCCTTCGTCGCCTGCGGATACACCCAGGAGGCCCACTTCCGCGAGGCCTGGCCCGCGCCCGACGGCACGCTGCATGACACGGTCGTCTACACCATCCTGCGCCGGGAGTGGACGGCCGCACGCCGCGCCGAGCCCGCGTAGCCCCACGTCGCCAGACCCGGTGCGTGCGGGGTGAGTGGTGCACGGTCAGCGGGTGATTGCAGGCGGCACGATTACGACCGCGCCCGCTGAGCCCCAACAGCCCTTGACGACCGTCACCACCCGGCGCGTCCTGCCCGCGCCTGAAATTGAAGCCCGACTGTCTACTCCGCTGCGGAGCGAGGAGTCTTCTCGTTCCGCGGCATCTGCTCGGTCATGACGGAAAGCTCGCCCTCGACGGCCTGCACCGTGCGGCGCAGCGCGGGGACGATGGTAGCGCGCAGGTCGTCGATGCTGCCGCGGAATGCGTGGCGGGCGACGTTGATCGCGGCGACGGCGCGGCCGCCGCGGGCGCGGATCGGCATGGCGACGGAGCGCAGTCCTTCTTCGAGCTCTTGATCGACCAGAGCGAACCCGTCGCGGCGCACGCCCTCGAGCACGGTGGCATCGAGCACGGCGGCATCGAGCACAGTGGCGAGCTGTGCCGGGCGCTGCGCCGGGCACAGGTCGGCGAGCAGTACCCGGCCGAGGCTGGTGGCGTGCGCGGGTAACCGGGTGCCGACGGCGATGTCGACGCTCATGACACGGGTGATCGGCGTGCGCGCGATGTAGCGGACGTCCGCGCCGTCGAGAACGGCCGCCGAGGCGGAGTCCTGGACTTCGCGGGCGAGGGCCACCAAGTGCGGCTAGATCAGTTCGTCGAGCGCGAGTCTGGACAACGCGGTGTATCCGAGGTCGAAGACGCTGGGGAGCAGGATGTGCCGACCAGGGTCCGGGCCGCCAGCACCGCATTCGCCATCGCTCGGCGCGCGTTCGACGAGCTCGACGACGACGCGCCCGATTAGCATGGGAGTACCGCGCCATGGACGTACCCGAACGCACCCGCGTCGGTGTCATCGGCGCGGGTCCGGCCGGCCTTCTGCTGGCCCACCTGCTCCATCGGCAGGGCATTGAGACCGTCGTCCTGGAGGCCAGGGATCGCGACTACGTCGAGCATCGCCAGCGCGCCGGCCTGCTGGAACAGTGCACCGTGAACGTCCTGCGCGCCTGCGGGTCCGGCGACCGCATCTACCAGGAAGGTCTGGTGCACAAAGGCATCGAGCTGCGCTTCGCGGCCGCGGCCACCGCGTGGACTTCCCCTCGCTGGCCGGGGGCCGCACCGTGACGATCTACGCGCAGGTCGAGATCGTCAAGGATCTGATCGCGCTGCGCCTGGCCACCGGGGCGCCGCTGCTCTTCGAAGCACAGGCCACCGCAGTCGAGGGCGCAGACGGCGCCGAGCCGGTGATCCGGTACACGCACGCCGACGCCGAACACGCGCTCGTCTGCGATCTCGTCGCGGCCTGCGACGGATTCCACGGCATCGGGCGCCAGTCGATCCCCGCCGAGATGCTGCGCACGTTCCAGCACGACTATCCCTTCGCCTGGCTCGGAATCCTCGCCGACGTGCCGCCGTCCTGCGCGGAGCTCATCTACGCCAGGAACGAGAACGGCTTCGCCCTGCCCAGCATGCGCTCCGAGCATGTCAGCAGGCTGTATCTTCAGGTCGCCCCGGACGACTCCGTGCACGACTGGCCGGACGAGCGGATCTGGGACGAACTGGCCACGCGGCTGGCCGTCGCTGGGGACTGGACGCTGCGCCGCGGCCCGATCACGGACAAGAGCATCACGCCGATGCGCAGCTTCGTCGCCGAGCCAATGCGGTACGGCAGGCTCTTCCTCGCGGGCGACGCCGCGCACATCGTGCCGCCGACCGGCGCGAAAGGCCTGAACCTCGCCGTCGCGGACGTGACGCTGCTGGCCCAGGCGATCACCGCATGGGACCACGACGGCGATGAACGCGGCCTCGACGCCTATTCGCACACTGCGTTGCGGCGCGTGTGGCGCGCGGAGCACTTTTCCGCGTGGATGACCACGGTGCTGCACGTCGACCCGACCGCCGACGCCTTCACCACCCGACTGCAGCTGTCGCAACTGGAGTATCTGGCCTCTTCGCGCGCGGCGGCGACCACCCTCGCCGAGAATTACACCGGTCTGCCGCTTGATGTGGGCGCAAGCGCCGTCCCCGACCGTACCTTCCAGCCCTGACACCGTGTCCGTTTCAACACCGTCGTCATCTCACTCCTGGGAGCCACCATGACCCTCCTCGAGCCGTCCGTCTGGTCCGGCAAAGTTTCAATAGGCGGCTGGACCGCGACCTCCGGGGGCAGCTCCCCCGTGGTCGAGCCCGCGACCGGCGATGTCCTCGATCACATCGGCATCGCAGACCCCGCAGACGTCGCCCGCGCGGCCGAGCAGGCGGCGCAAGCCCAACCCACCTGGGCCCGCGTTCCGTACACCGAGCGCGCTGCCTTGCTGCGCAAGGCGGGCGACCTGTTCACGCGCCACGCGGAGGAGATCCAGCAGTGGCTGATCCGGGAGGCCGGAAGCATCCCGGGCAAAGCGGCCTTCGAGACTGCCACCGCCGCGCAGGAGTGCTACGAGGCGGCGGCCCTTGCCTCGCGCCCGCTCGGCGAACTGCTGCCTTCGGCCGAGCCGCGGCTCAGCATGGCCTGCCGTGTCCCGGCTGGCGTCGTCGGCGTCATCGCACCCTTCAATTTCCCGCTGATCCTGGCCATCCGCTCGGTGGCACCCGCCCTCGCGCTCGGCAACTCCGTCCTCCTCAAGCCGGATCCGCGCACCGCGGTCGGCGGCGGCGTCGCCATCATGCGCGTGTTCGAGGAAGCTGGGCTGCCCGAGGGCGTGCTGCACCTGCTGCCAGGCGGGGCACAGACCGGCGCGGCCCTGGTCGCGGACCCGCACGTGCGGGTGATCTCCTTCACCGGCTCCACCGCCGCGGGCCGCAAGGTCGGCGCCGTGGCGGCCGAACACCTCAAGCGCGCCCATCTGGAGCTGGGCGGAAACTCCGCGCTGATCGTGCTGCCCGACGCCGATCTGGACCGGGCCGTGTCCACTGCGGCGTGGGGTTCCTTCCTCCACCAAGGCCAGATTTGCATGACCACCGGACGCCATCTGGTGCACCGGTCCATCGCCGAGGAGTACACGGAGCGTCTCGCGCAGAAGGCTGACCAGTTGCCGGTCGGCGACCCCGCCAAGGAGCAGGTCGCCCTCGGCCCGATCATCGACGTCGGCCAGCGCGACAAGATCCACGCTCTGGTGCTCGGCAGCGTCGAGGGCGGCGCTCGCCTGGCGGCCGGCGGCACGTATCAGGACCTTTTCTACCGGCCGACGGTGCTGGCGGACGTGACCGACGAGTCGCCCGCCTACGCCGAAGAGGTCTTCGGTCCCGTAGCCCCCGTCCGCGCCTTCGACGACCTCGACGAGGCCGTGCGCTTGGCCATCGCCAGCCCTTACGGCCTCGCGCTGGGCATCCTCACCCGCGACGTGATGCGCGGACTCGAATTGGCCGAACGGATTCCCGCCGGCCTGGTCCACATCAACGACCAGACAGTCAACGACGAGGCCGTCGCCCCCTTCGGCGGAGTGGCCGCCTCTGGCACCGGTGCGCGCTTCGGCGGCGCCGCCAACATCGAGGCATTCACCGAGACGCGCTGGATCACCGCCCGCTCCGCCCAGCCCGAATACCCGTTCTGATTCCCGCTCGCCGGGAATCCGTTCACCCGGCGGGCGCCTCACCGTTCAGGCCGGGCAGGACCAGGTCGAGCATCGCATCGAGGCGCTCGGCGGGGTGCGGACGACCGTCGACGGCGTCATCGAGATCGAAGGATCGCCGAAGCCGACGTGCGTCCTGCGCAGCCTCGCCCGCTTCAGTGGCGCTCCTCGCTCTTCACCGCCTGCGGCCGCTGAGGGCACGCGGTGAGGAACACAGTCGGATGATGTATCCACAGGCCAAATAAAGACCGTTACGCTATATCGGCGCGTTGTCGGATCAAGGGCAGCGGCGATGTACCGAGTGAGAGGGAGAAGCGTGTCGGACAAGCGAATCGTCGTCGGGGTGGATGGATCTGAGCCGTCGGTGCAGGCGCTGCGGTGGTCGGCCCGGTTGGCCGAGCTGACCGGCGCCGCGGTCGAGGCGGTGACCGCGTGGGACTTGCCGCAGTTCTATGGGGTGGGAGGTTGGACCCCGCCGCTTACGGATCTGTATCCCGACGACCTGGCACGCACGGTGCTGGACGAGGCGATCGCGAAGGCCTTCGGCGCTGGCGCGCAGCCGCCGGTGGAGATCGGCAAGCGCGCCGAGCAGGGGGCGCCCGCGCGCGTCCTGATCGACGCGTCCGCGAGCGCGTCGCTCCTGGTGGTCGGCAACCGGGGGCATTCCGCCCTCGCCGAGGCGGCGCTCGGGTCGGTGAGCCTGGCCTGCGTACACCACGCGGCCTGCCCGGTGACGATCGTCCACGGCGACATCGTCCTCTGACTCCGGGTCGTGGGTGGTCCTCCCGCTACCAGCCAAAGCGGGGCCACGACTGCCCTCGCACAGCCTCCTAAGGTCGAGGTCAGTGGCAGACGTCGACTGCCCGCGTGCGGTCGACGTCTGCCACGTGTGCGCCGGGTGCCACGCGCCGAACACGTGCCCGGTAAGGACTCGAACGGAGCACGGGTACTTGCGGCATTAGCGCGGTCGCGCCAGATTGCGACGTGGTGGGGGCGCCGACCGGGCGGTCCCACTCCCGTCCGAAGGAATCCGATGCGAATACACCACGGCTCGGTCCCGGCCCTCGGAATCGGCGCGACGGCGGTCCTGATCGCCCTCGCACCGACCACCGCGGCGAACACCGCCGCGCAGGCCTCGGCGCACACGACAACGGTGAAACCGATACCCGCGTCCGCCGGCCACATCGACGCCCGAACCCTCGTCAGTCCGCTGCCCACCTCGCAATGCGTGGCGCAGTTGGGCATCCACTGCTACTCCCCGCTGCAATACCGCGTCGCGTTCGGCCTGAACGACCTTTACCAGCACCACATCACCGGCCAGGGCCGCACGATCATGATCGTGGACTCCTTCGGTTCGCCGACCATCCAGCACGACCTGGACACCTTCGACGCCCAGTGGGGCCTGCCGGCCACCACCGTGCAGATCGTGCAGGCCGGCGTGATCCCGCCGTTCGACCCGACCAACTCCGACATGCTCGGCTGGGCCGGGGAGACCTCGCTCGACGTCGAGTACGCCCACTCGATCGCCCCCGGCGCGAAGATCGTGCTGGTGGAGACCCCGGTGTCGGAGACCGAAGGCGTGCAGGGCTTCCCGGAGATGATGCACGCCGAGGAGAGCCTGATCGACAAGGGCGTCGGCGACGTGATCTCGCAGAGCTTCGGCGCGACCGAGAACACCTTCCCCGGCTTCGCGCAGGGCGACTTCTCCAGCCTGCTGGCGCTGCGGTTCGCCTTCAAGGCCGCGGCCGAGCACGGCGTGACCGTGCTGGCGTCCTCTGGGGACTCGGGCGCCACTGACGCCGAGTTGGACGGCAGCACGCTGTACCCCTTCCGAGTTAACTCCTGGCCCTCCTCCGACCCCCTGGTCACCTCGGTCGGCGGCACCCAGCTGACCTTGAACGACACGGGCACCCGGCTGTCGCCCGACGTGGTGTGGAACGACGGGTTCGGCGCCGGCGGCGGCGGGCTCTCCGGCGTGTTCGAGCGGCCGGAGTTCCAGGACGGGGTCGCCGGTGTGGTCGGCGACCAGCGCGGTACCCCGGACATCTCCATGCCCGCGTCGGTGGACGGCGGGGCGTGGGTGTACTACAGCTTCAATCCGGCGCGGGTCGGCTGGCACATCATCGGCGGCACCAGCGAGGCCAGCCCGATCTTCTCCGGCATCGTCGCGCTCGCCGACCAGGTCGCGGGCCACCGGCTCGGCAACATCAACACGGCGCTGTACGAGCTGGGCCTCGGCAAGCACTCCGAGCATGCCGGGATCGTGGATGTCACCTCCGGCAACAACAGCTTCGCCGGCGTCACCGGTTTCTCGGCCACCTCCGGTTACGACCTGGCCAGCGGCTGGGGCACGATCGACGCCCCGGACTTCGTCAAGGCACTGGCGCACGAGTCCGAACACTGATTCGGTCGCCTACCGGTAAGAAGGCAGCTCGTGCGGTGGCCACCGCCGCCGCACGAGCAGCAACCAACCCAAGGACAGCCGTGCCCGCGTGCGGGCGGGCACGGCCCCTTGACCAGTGAATTATCGGGCGGCGGCCGAACCGGTGATGGCCGCGAGCACACCGTGAAGTGCGGAGTCGCTGGGCGCGCTGTCGCGCCAGCGGGCGCCGACATGGCCGTCTGGTCGGACCAGGAGGGCCCCGTCCGAGCCGAGGGAGCATCGGTCAGCGTACTCGCGCGGGAGGGTCTCGACGCGTAACGGCCACGGGGTGGTCAGTCGTCGCTGCCCGTGGGCGGGATCCAGCGTGAGCAGGGTGAACCATTCCCCCAGGGCGTCGAGCGTGGAGCGATCGCCCGTGAGCCAGAGGTGCGGCATGCGGTGGCCAGGCTCCGTCGTGGGGACGTAGTCCGTGCCGACGTCGGCCTGCTCGTGTTCGGACGCGGTAGCGGTATCGGTGTCGGCGAGCACTGCGGCGGAGCGGTAGCTGACGCCGAGCACGAGGCCGAGCTGCGCGAAGTACTTTTCCGACCAAGGCAGTTCAACCTCGGTTGGTGCTACTTGGCCGATGCGGAGCTGCTCGAGCCGCTGCTGCTGTGCTTGCACGGCGAGTCGGGAGTTGGCCACCGCTTGACGGAGCGTCAGATGAGCCACGGGTCGTCGCTCCGTCTCGTAGCTCTCCAACAGATCTGGTCCTGCCCAGCCGTGCACGACGCCCGCGAGCTTCCAGCACAGGTTGTGCACATCGGCCAGGCCGGCGTTCATGCCCAAGCCGCCGACGGGGGGCACCGTGTGCGCGGCGTCGCCGGCCAACAGGACGCGGCCGTGGCGGAAGCGCTCGGCGACGAACGCGGTCATCGTCCAGTGCTGAACCCGCAGCACGTTGATCCCGACGTGCGCGTCAGAGTTCTGGCCGAGGGCGTGCGAGACGACGCTGGACCAATCGGCGCGCTCGGCGCCCTCGGGTTTCGGGCCGAACCAGGCCCAGCCTCCCTCGGGGTAGAGCGGCAGGAACGATCCGTGCGCGGTGAAGTAGACCCCAGAGGGCTGGTCGGCACACCAGCGGCCGAGGTCCGCGTCGAACACGACAGTGGTGAAGTCCGCCATCGCCCCGGGGCCGTCCGTGCCGATCCCCAGCAGTTGCCGCACGGTGGAGTTCGCACCGTCGGCGGCTAGGACGTAGCGCGCGCGGACCCGGGTTTGCTCGCTGGTTTCGCGATCGAGAAGGACGGCCACGATGCTGTCGCCCTCGTCGGCCAGGTCGACCAGTTCGACTCCGAACCGGACGGGTGCCCGCGCGGCGGCGAGCAGGGTGGGCTCCAGCCGATCCTGCGAGGTGACCGCGCCGATCTCGGGGCTCTCGGCGATCGGCGCGTCGATCCCGACCATTGCCGCCGTGGCGAAGTCGTGGTCGAACAGGGTGTCGCGGAATCGGACGCGGCCGTACTCGGGTGCGAATGCGCGGGCTCTGATCCGGTCGGCGAGCCCGAGTCCGCGGAAGATCTCCATCGAGCGCACGTTGACCAGCCGCGACCGCGGAAAGGGTGACAGCTCGCCGTACCTCTCGACCAACAGCGTCCGCACGCCCCAGCGTTCCAGCAGAGCTCGGGCGGTCAGCCCGACCGGCCCGCCGCCGACGATCAATACCTCGGTCTCGACCGCCTCGGCTTCCGTGACAGCCATTTCCCCGTCCTCCGTGAGCTGAGCTACACGTCATGATCTCGTCCATGCTAGGCGAGCGGGGGTCTCAGCGGCGGCTCATGATCAGCAGCCACACCGACAAGGCTGGACACCGGATGGCGGCTCCGCTCGGGGCGATGCCCGCGCGGCCACCCCGGCGTCTACGCTCGTGCGATGGCTGATATCCGACGGCGTGCGGGCCACCTTGCCGTCAGCGTCCGTGTCCAGGCTCCCGTCGAGGCGGCCTGGGAAGCGACGACGGACTGGGAACGGCAGAGCGCGTGGATGCTCGGCACCCGGGTGCGGGGCACGGTGAACGGCGGAAGCGGGGTGGGCGGCGGGATCGAGGCGTGGACCGGGATCGGCCCGGTCGGGTTCCTCGACACGATGGTGATCACCGTCTGGGAGCCGCCGCACCGTTGCGTGGTCCGGCACACCGGGCGGCTGGTGAGAGGCGGCGGGGCGTTCGAGGTCGCCGAGGCTTCCGGCGGCAGCGTAGTGACCTGGAGCGAAGATCTGGACCTGCCCGGCGGCTGGATCGGGCGGCTGGGCTGGTGGGTGATCCGGCCGGGGATCCGCTACGGCGTGGCACGCTCGCTCGCCGGCTTGGCGCGGTCCGTCTCGCAGAGCTAGCGGACGATCAGCGCTGCGGTCCGTCGCCGCCCGGCAACGACCATCATCAGCAATCCGACGCCCGCGATCAGGCCTCCGCCGCCGCCGTGTCCATCGTCCGACGGTTCACCGTTCCGCGTGGGCCGAATCTCCTTGCCCACGCGGAACGGCGTGCTCCGACCTCGATTCGTACCGCGTCGTCATCCACCGATGCCGAGTGCGAACACATGCAGCGCCGCGCTGCCGCCCGAGACCCCGGCGCTTACGTCCGGCAGGGTCACCACCGCGACCTGCTTGCCCGCCGCGAGCGGGATGGACTGCTCGAAGACGTTGACCGCTGTGTGGTCCTGCGTGTTGCCGGGCCGGTTGCGGTAGGAGCACACGATGACGGCGTTGGAGCCCGCGGGCGCGCTGCCGTACCAGTCGGGCACGGCGAGGGAGAATGCCTGCGTCGTGCCGTCGGTGTAAGTGATCAATCCGGTGCCGGTCGCGGGACCGTAGCTGGCGGTGTCCAGGATCCCGAGCTCGGAGCCTGAGCCGCTGAGGTCGATCGCCTGGCCTCCGGCGGCCACGTTGTCCGGCTGTCCGCTGGGGGCCGCGGGCCAGGCGAAGGCGATCCCGTCGTAGGTCGGGTTCGAGCCCGGCGCGATGCCTGCCGCGGCGAGGGCCTGGGCGGAGAAGCTTGAGCCGGAGCCGTCGATGTCGGCCGCGCCCGTGGCCGTGTCGTCGGAGATCCCGGTGTTGTCGAACGCCGCGGCGAGTGAGGCATATGGCTGCGTCGTCTGCACCGTGCCGACCAGGGAAGTCCGGTCACCGTGGGCCGGCCTGTACGACGCGACCGCGGTCAGGGTGACGGCGCCCGCCGGCTGCGGCGCGCTGGGCGGGGTCACGCTGAACGTGGCCGTCGCCGAACCATGTGGGGGCACCGCAGGCAGCTTGACCCGATCGCCGGTCGTCCAGCCCTGCGGTACCAGTAGGTTGACCTGCCCGTCGGTCAGCGGCGAGGCCGTCGGATCGGTGACTGTGGCGGTGACCGCGAACGCGACGCCCGGCTTGAAGAAGCTCGACGAGCCCGCGACGCTCAGGTACGGCTGCGCCGGTATCTGGAACGAGTCGACGGCCAGTTGGCCGCCGCCCGCGTTCACGACCCGGATCGTGTGCGGGCCCTGAGTCAGCGAGGTGTCGGTGAACACCGTCTGCCCAGTCGCGGGCGAAGCCGACGAGGCGCTGACCGTCCCCTGCGAAACGCCGTCGATCAGGATCTGGGCGTTGCCCTGGCCCGGGCCCGTATTCGTGACGAACGCGATGCTGGTACCGGTGAAGGGCAGGGACACCGAGGCGCCCTGAGCGGTCGCGGTGTGCACGTCGTCGCCGCCGGGCGTGCCGTGCGCCGACCAGGCTCCGCTGTAGGCCAGTTGCTGGCTGTCGTTGTCGACGACGGCTCCCGCCTGCGGCACGGGGGAGAGTCCGGCGCCGCTCATGATCGAGACGGCGGGGGTGGGCCAGGCTCCGCCCGACACGAGCGTCGGCGCAGTGTAGGTGATGTCGGTGCCGTTGTTGTTCGTGTTCGGATTGTCGGTGTAGTTGGCGGGGCCGACGGTGATGGTGTTGATGGTCGGCGTCCACATGCCGATCCAGTCGCTTCCGCCGAGGCTGGTGACGTTGTCGTGCGTGTCCCAGAAGGAGCTGCCCTCGTCCTGGTAGAGCATGTTGTTCGTGTGGTTGCCGACGGTGACGTAGTTCCCGGCGAGCACGGAGTACACCCCGGCGCCGTCCTCGCCCTGCGCGCCGTTGGTGTAGATCGGGCCGCCATCGTACAGGACGTTCATCACGTCGTGCACGTAGTTGTCGACGACCTGGTTTCCGCCCGCGTAGTTCGTGCCGCGCACGCAGGAGGACAGCCCCTGTGCGGCCTGCATGCTGCACGGCGAGGCCCAGCCCCAGCCCCAGCCGATCGACATCCCGGAGTAGGACGTGTGGCCGATGTCGTTGTGCGAGACCGTCAGGTTCCTGGTATAGCCGGCCCAGATCCCGACGGCGTCGGTGTAGTCCTGGCCTACGTGTGAGATCGCGTCGTCGGAGACCGTGTCGCCGGAGTTCATCAGGGTCGGATCGTTCTGGAAGTAGTCGTTGACGTCACCGACCGAGACCCCGCCCGCGGCCGTGTCGGTGATGGTGCTGGCGGTGACCGTCGAGTTCTGCGTCCCGTCGGCGAGGTCGACGCCGGTGGCGCCGAGGTGACTGAACGAGTCGTCGCTGAAGGTGATGTCGTCGCCGCGCGAGACCTCGACGGCGCCCGGCGTGACCAGCGGCGTCGTCGTGGGGCCGGAGGCGTCCCAGAGCACGGCCGCCTGGTTGTCGATATAGCCGGTGGTGACGGGCAGGTTCCAAGTCGAATACGCGAAGCCGATGCCCCGGAACGTTATGCCGCGCACCGGTGCAACGGCCTGCGGGGTTTCTTCGAAGCCGTCGATGACGAGATAGGTGCCGCCGGTCTTGACCAGCTTCACGGTGTGGGTGCCCGCGGACAGGCCCTGCACGGAGTAGACGACCTGCTGGGCGAGGCGGACGGCGCCGGCCTCGGTCCAGCTATGGCTGGTGTCCTGCGTTCCGTCGACGTAAGCGTCGAACGCGCCCTCGTCGGAGTTGGTCTCGCCAAGGACCTCCAGCCCGGTGCCGGTGAAGGTGTAGCTGACCGAGCCGCCGTTCGCCGTGGCGTACGCCACGTCATCGCCGAGGTCGCCGAGGCCGCGGCCGGTCGAGGTGTTCCAGCTGGTACCGGCATATGCGGCGCCCGGGTCGTTCTGGTTGGCCGGGGAAAGGTGGCCCGGAGTGCCGTTCAGGCCCACGAGGGTCTGAAGGGTCGGCAGCTCGACGTCGGCGGAGTACATGTCCTGACCGGGCAGCGGGATGTAGTACAGGCAGCCCGCCGCCTGGTCCAGGTAGAACTGGCCCGGCCGGGTGAGCAGCTGGTAGGCGCTCTCGACGTAAGAGATCCCGGACAGCGCGGGCAGTCCGGAGCCGTTGAACGGGAAGCCGAGGTTTGGCACGTGCGTGTTGTTCGCGGCCCAGCAGCTCGGCAGGACGTTGATGTCGGAGCCGCCGGCGGGATCCGCGGTGATGCTCTGGACCGGACAGCTCATGTGCTTCCAGTCGTTGTCCTGTACGACTTGGATCCGCGACTGGTTGGTGAACGAGGCGTAGGACGGGTCGGTGGTGCGGAAGCCGGTCGCCGTCTCCTGCAGCCCGGCGGGACTGTCGGCGGACCGCGCGAGAGTGGCCCGCGTGCCGTCGACGAACAGCTGCTGGCCCCCGGCGGCCGCGGCGGCGGCGGGCACCGGCGCCCGCCAGATGCCAAGCCCTGCGTTCACCTCGCTGAAGCCGGAGATCGAGACCGCTCCGCTCAGCACCGGGGTCTCGTCGCGCACGGGCTGGTAGACGACGTGGAAGCCGTTGGTGCCGGAGTCCCGCGGCCCGAGCTGGAACGTGCCGGCGAGCCGGTAGACGCCGCCGTACAGGTCGACGTCGATATCAGACGTCATGTTCTGATTCAGGGTTCGAACCTTGGC
>NZ_DASZGI010000255.1:0-14444 GCF_035938995.1 Actinocrinis sp. | reverse complement strand
AGCGCGGGGTCGGCGTCCGGCCCGTAGCCGGAGGCGATCATGGTCAGCCGGGCGAGGATCTCGCACTCGTCGAGCACGCCCGGCGCCTTCTCGACCAGCGGCGGGTTGTACCGCGGGACGTTGCGCACCGCCAGCATGTTGAAGGCGAAGTCGTAGTGGTCCTTCTCGACGATGCGGGACGGGGGCAGGATCACGTCGGCGTGCCGGGTGGTCTCGTTGAGATAGCAGTCGACCGCGACCATGAAGTCCAGACCCGCCAGCGCTTCGTCGAGCCGCGGTCCGTTCGGGGTGGACAGCACCGGGTTCCCGGCCACGGTGATGAGGGCCCTGATCTGGCCGTCGCCGGGCGTCTCGATCTCGTCGGCGAGCGTGGCGACCGGCAGCTCCCCGTTGGCCTCGGGCAGGTGCCGCACCCGGCTGTGCCACCGGCCGGTGCGGTAGCCGCGGCCCGGGCCCGGACGGGGCGCGGGCAGGTGCGGGGCCTGCGGGAACATCGCGCCGCCGGGCCGGTCCAGGTTGCCGGTCAGGATGTTCAGCACGTCGACGAGCCAGCTGGTGAGCGTGCCGAACTCGACGGTCGTGGTCCCGATGCGGGCGTACACGGCGGCGGTCGGCGCGGCGGCCAGCTCGCGGGCCAGGGCGCGGATCGTCTCGGCCGGAACGCCGCATGCCTGCGCGACGGCCTCGGGCGGGAAGGCTGCGGCGTGAGCGGCCAGCTCCTCCAGACCGACCAGGTGCGCGAGGAGCGGACCGGGTTCGGCCAAGCCCTCGGCGAGCAGCACGTGCACCATCGCGAACAGCAGGAACGCGTCGGTACCCGGCCGGATCGCGACGTGGCGGTCGGCCAGCGCGGCGGTACGGGTTCGGCGGGGGTCCACCACGGCGAGGCTGCCGCCGCGGGCCCGCAGCGCCTTGATCCGGCCCGGGAAGTCGGGCGCGGTGCACAGGCTGCCGTTCGACTCCAGCGGATTGGCCCCGAGCATGAGCAGGTGATCGGTGCGGTCCAGGTCGGGGACCGGGATGCTCAGCGGATTGCCGAACATCAGACCGCAGGAGACGTGCTTCGGCATCTGGTCGACCGTGCTCGCGCTGTAGATGTTCCGCGTGCCCAGAGCCTTGAGCAGGGGCTTGATGTACAGGCCGCCGGCCGTCGTGTGCGTGTTGGGGTTGCCGAGGTAGCAGGCGACCGCGTCGGCCCCGTGCGCTGAGATCAGCGGGCGCAGACCGGCCTCGATCCGGGCGAAGGCTTCGGACCACCCGACCTCGCGCCAGGTCGAACCGTCGCGCACGAGCGGCGCGCGCAGCCGGTCGGGGTCCTGGTCCAGTTCGCCCAGCAGCGCGCCCTTGGGGCAGATGAACCCATGGCTGAAAAGGTCGTCCCGGTCCCCGCGCACGCCCACGATCAGGTCTTTTTCGAGCGTCACCGCCAGCCCGCAGGTCGCTTCGCACAGCGGGCACACCCGGAAGGCAGTCTCCATTGATCCTCCGAACGGTCGTGGTTGCATCTTGGCACGCGAGGTCGTAACAGACGATGGCGTTCGGGAACGGTGACGCGCGCCACACGAGCCGGAGCGGGGAAACCGGAGACCTGGGGAAACGGTGGACCTGCACGGAGCTCCCTGAAGCTCGTCTGAAGATCTTTCAACCGGATCATCACTCCGTCCGTCTTGAGGGGGCGTGAGTTCCGATGACTGGAAATGGGACGCGGCGCGAGGCCCCGGGTGGGGCGCGCGCCGCGACGAAGACCTTGCGCGCACCGTCGCGCTGGGCGGCGTGCCTGCTCCGGCGGGGGCGTTGGACGACACGCTCCCTGCGTCCGGCGCGCCGCGCGACCGGTATGGGCGCGTGGACAACCCCGACCCATTCGATGGCGGCCGGCACGGGGAGTTCCGGATCGCCGATCCGTCAGGCGGCGTCGACGAGTACGCGGCACCGCCGCCGGCATCCGGTGGCCGCTTCACCCGGCGCGTGCTGTTCGCCACTGCCGGACTGATGCTGGTCGGCGGCGGCGGATACGCGGCGGCACGGGCCCTGAGCGGGCGGGCGTCACGCCTCGGCCTCCTCGGCTCCAGCTCGCCGGCGTCAGGCGGCGGCCCGGGGCAGCCCGCCTCGTCGGGGCCGTCGCAGGCCCAGCCGCCGTCATCGGCGCAGTCGTCGCCGTCGGCCGGCGCGCCGCCCACGGATCTGTCCTCGTCCCCCGCCGGATCGGGCTTCGACTCGCCCTCGGCCCCGGCCTCGGGCGGTCCGACCGGTTCGACCGACCCGTCGCAGGTCAGGACGAAGCCGCAGTACTACGTGGCGGCGGGTCCCAAGATGATCGCGCTGACGCTCGACGACGGACCGAGCAACGTCTACACGCCGCAGATCCTGGCGCTGTTGGACCAGTATCAGATCAAGGCGACGTTCTGCATGATCGGCGGCCAGATCGCGGCGAACCGCTCGCTCGTGCGCGAGGTGGCCGACGCGGGGCACGTGATCGTCAATCACACGTGGGACCACGCCGACCAGTCGAAGCTCTCTCTGGCCGGCGTGCGCTCGGAGATAGCGCGCACCAACGACGCCCTGGCTGACGTCGGCGTCCACCCGACCGTCTTCCGCGCCCCCTACGGGGCCTGGTCGACCGCCGTGTTCCAGGCCTGCGCCGACGCCGGGCTGCGGCCTCTGGACTGGTCCGTGGACCCGCGCGACTGGTCGCGCCCCGGTACGAACGTGATCGTGTCGCGGATCCTGGCCAACACCCGCACCGGATCGATCATTCTGGAGCACGACGGCGGCGGAGACCGCTCGCAGACCGTGGCCGCCCTCAAGATCGTGCTGCCGCAGCTCCTCGAGGACGGCTACCGGTTCACGCAGGTGTGAGCCGACGCGCACTCACGGCGCACCCATCGGTCCCGGATGTTCCCAGTTCCTGCCGGGAATTGAGTCGACTAGGCTCAAGTTATAGGGAGTGCCGGTCGGAGGACCGGCCTAGTGGGATCGAGGAGCAACTTTGAGCACTGTGGTCTTCCCGGGCGCCGCGTCATTCCTGAACGCCGCGTCGCTGTTGAATTCTGAATCGCTGTGGACCCGGCGCGACCCGTTCGCCGAGTTCGACGTGCTGGTCCGCCGCTTCTTCGGACCGGCCGCGACGCGGCCGGCGCTTGAGGGCCGCGCGTTCACGCCCGCGGCTGAAGTGACCCGGGACGGCGACGACGCGGTCCTCCGCGTCGAGGCGCCGGGCCTGAACGCGGCCAAGGACGTCGTGGTCGAGGTCGACGGCGGCCGCCTGGTCGTGCGCGGCGAGCGCCGCGAGCAGAGCACGCGCGAGCAGGACGGACGCGGCTTCAGCGAGGTGCGCTACGGCGCGTTCCGGCGGTCGTTCGACCTGCCGGCGCACGTGACCGCGGACGCGGTGACCGCCTCTTACGAGTCCGGCGTGCTGACCGTCCGCGTCGCGGGCGCTTACACCTCTACTGAGCCGCGCCGCATCGCCGTCACCTCCGGCACCGCGCAGACCGCGGCGCTCGAGTCGGGCGACGAGGCCGAGGGCAACGAGTCGGGCGAGTAACGAGTCAGGCAGGCAAGCCGGGCACATGAAGCTGTGAAATAAAGAGACCGGCGGTGGGCCGGAGCGGACGAAAGGGACGGCGTCGGCTCCGACCCATGGTCGTTTTCGCGCTCTTTGCGCCTGTGGGGGCGCTATAGGCGTGCGACGCGGCCCGACCGCTGCTCGCACACGACTGCGAATCACCCTCCGAATCCCGCGCGGAGCTTCGCAATGAACAGGTATCTTGGGAATTGAACCGTGTCTGAGTCCGAACTCATCGCGGGCCGATCACCCGAGGTCGGAACGACAGCACGTTCGACGTTCGTCTTCGTTGCTTTCATAGTGGCCCAGCGGCAGGGGGTGCTGGATGCGCCGATCAACGCTCCTGGCTCCTGAGCGCCCCGACGCAGCGACTGCCCCCGACCTCCCCCCACCCCATCCGTCGCCCGCGCGGGCCATCCCGGCAGCGTCGGCCCCGGCGCGGGAATGCCTGGCCGCTTACCTGCGGAACCTCGTCGCTGATCTCGCGGCCGGTCAAGGCGGCAGCGTGCTCATCGAGGGGGAGCCCGGATCGGGCAAGACCACGGTGCTGTCGGCCGGGCTCGACGGCGCAGCCGACTTGGGCTGCCTTCTTCTGCGCGGCTCGCCCGGCGCGGACGACAAAGCGCTCAGCCTCCGTCCCCCCGGGGCGACCACAAGCGCCGAGGCCGGTGGCGGAGACGGCGCAGCGCCGGACCTCGAGTTCCCGGCCCCTGGCTCCGGCGCCGCAGACGTTCAGAGAACCCTCGCCGCCGTCGAGCGGATGTGCGACCGATCGCCGGTCGTCCTCGCCGTGGACGATCTGCACCGCGCCGAGCCGGACCACCTGCTGCTGTGGCACCGGCTCAGCCGCCTGGCCGCCCGCCTCCCGCTGCTCCTGGTCGCGACCGCCCGTCCCACCGCGCCCCGCTCGGGCTCCGCCTTCGACTTGGCGCGTCGCGCGCTCACCCGGGACGGCGCCGCGCTGCTGGAACTCGAACCGCTGACGTCCGCCGAGGTCGCGGTCCTCGCCACGGCGGCGCTCGGCGCGTCACCGAGCGCGAACCTCCGGCGGCGACTCGAGGCCGCGGGCGGCAATCCCGCGTATGTTCTGGACCTCATCGAGAGCATGCGGCAGGGCAACGGCATCCGCATCGAGGGCAGCATCGCCGTGGCGACGGACACCGGCGCGGCGGCCACGTTCTCGCCAAGGCTGGTGGAGCAGGTGCACGCCCGGCTCGCCTCGCTGTCGTCGGACGCCCTGGCGGTGCTGCGCTTCGCGTCGCTGCTGGGCGTGGAGTTCACCGGGCGCGAACTGGCGGTGCTGAGCGAGCGCGAGCCGCATCAGCTGCTCTCGGTACTCGACGAGGTGATGCCGGCCGGGGTTCTCGTCGAGCACGGCGTGCGCCTGCGCTTCCGGCATCCCCTAGTCAGCCAGGCGCTCTACCACAGCATGCGCGAGACGAAGCGCTCCGCTCTGCACCGAGCGGCGGCAAAGGCGCTCGACGCGGCCGGAGCGTCTGTGGAACGCGTCGCCGAGCAACTGCTGAGCGCCGCCGCGCTGGCCCAGGACTGGCCGGCCGAATGGATCGCCGCGAACGCGGACGGGCTGACCTTCCGCGCGCCCGAACTCGCGATCGGGCTGTTCCGCCGCGCGATCGACCACGCCGCCCCCGACGACCCGGGCCGACTGCTGCTCGAAGAGAAACTCGCCGCGGCGATGTACCTGACCGGACGCAGCGACTGCGTCCCCGCCGCGCTCGGGTTGCTCGAGTACGATGCCGATCCGGTGCGCCGCGCCGCCTGGGCGTTCATGTCCGGCACCGCGCTGAACCGGGTGGGGAGGTACACCCAGGGGCTCGAAGCGGTGGACGAGGGTGTCGCGGCCCTGGCAGGCGCCATGGACAGCCTCCCCGACGGTGAGGCAGACCTGTGGACGGCGCGCTTCACCGGGCTGCGTGCCCAGCTCGTCTACGCTCAGGGACTGGTTGACGAGGCCGGCGCACTGGCCGAGTGGGCGCTGCTTGAGGGCGGCCGGCTCAGCGACCCGCTCACCGAGTGGTACGGCGCCCACGTCAGCTCGATGATCCTGGCGGCGGCGGGCGACCTGACGAGCGCACTGGCCCGGATCGAACAGGGCCTGGCGGCGCTGGGGGAGCGCTGGCGGCTGGCCGACCAACGTGTCCTGATGATGCAGAACCAGGCGGTCATGCTCGGCCGGCTCGACCGCACCGCCGAGGCGTACGCGGTAGTCGAGCGCGCCCAGGAGATCGCCGAGCGCCACGGGGTCAGCTGGCGCCTCGCCGGCGTCGTGGCCCGCTCCGTGGCGCTCCTCTACCTGGCCGGACGCTGGGACGAGGCGCTGGCCGCGCTGCGCCCGGTGATCGATCGGCCGGACTCCGCAAAGCAGCGAAACCCCTTGTCAGCCGTGCGCCTGCTGATCCTGGTGCACCGTGGACAGATGGCCGAGGCGCGCGGGCACGTGGAGTCCGTGCGCGGCGAACGAGAGAGCCCGGACGGTCGGCTCCTCCAATACCCGATCCGGGCAGTGGCGCTGTTCGCGGAGGCGGACGGGCGAATCCCCGACGCGCTCGCGGCGCTCAAGCCGGCCCTGCTCGAGGGTGGTGTATGGGATCTCGACGACAGGAGCTGGTGTCTGCCGGATCTCACCCGGCTCGCCCTGGCGGCCGGTGACGAGGCCACGGCGCGCTTGACCGTGGCGGTGGCCGAGGCGGACGCCCGGCGCGAAACCGCCAACACGCGGCGCCGGGCGTCGGCGCGTCGGTGCCGCGGCCTGCTCGACCGGGATCTCAGCGTCCTGGCGCAGGCCGCCGAGTACTATCAGCAGGCGGACGTGCCGCTGTTTCTGGCGCACACCCGGGAGGACCAAGCCGTCGTGGCGGCGGCGCGCGGCGACGCGGAAACCGCCCGCCGCCACCTGGAGGACGCCGCCGAGGGCTACCTCAGGCTCGGCGCTTTGTGGGACCTGAGCCGCGCCGACGCGCGCCTGCGCGAGCTCGGCGTGCGGCGCGGGCGGCGTTCGGGGCGCGCCCGGCCCGGCACCGGGTGGGAGGCGCTGACTCCGGCGGAGGCGAAGATCGCCTCGCTGGTCGCCGAGGGCAGCTCGAACCCTGAGATCGCCGACCTGCTGTTCCTGTCGCCGCGCACGGTTCAGACGCACGTGTCGCACATCCTGGCCAAGCTCGGCCTGCGCTCCCGCAGCGAGATCGCCCGCGAAGCCGCCCGGCGGGTGCCGTGACCGACCCGACGCCCCCGGTCGCACCGACCACGCCGACGTCAGAAGAAGAACCCTGGGTGGGGCGGGACCAGGAGCTCGCGCGGCTGCACGGGCTGCTGGGCGAGACGGCGGCGGGCGCCGGCGCCGCGGTGGTCGTCGAAGGGGCGCCCGGGTCCGGCAAGAGCGCGCTGTTGTCGCTCACCGCGCGCGAGGCCCGACGGCGCGGGTTCCACGTGCTGTGTGGCGCCGCGGACGAACTGGGCCGCGACGTTCCGCTGCTCGCTCTTCGAGAGGCTCTCGGCCCCGAAGGCGCGGACGTTCCCGCGGAACCCGACGAGATCGTCGCGTATGTCCGGGAGCTGACCGAGCGGGCGCCGACTCTGATCACCGTCGACGACCTGCACTTCGCCGACAGCGCCACCGTCCTGGTAGGGCAGCGGCTGGCAGCCCTCACGCGCGACCGTCCGCTGATGCTGATCGCCTCCCGGTGGCTGGCCCCCGCACGCGCCGCCATCCCCGGCCTCGCACCGATCCACCTGCGGCTCAGACCGCTCGCCCGGCAGGAGGTGGAGCAACTCCTGCGGCAACTCGCGGGCGCCGCGCCCGGACCGCGCCTGACCGCCCTGGCCCGGCTCGCCGAAGGCAGTCCGCGGCTGCTGAACGACCTGGTGGCGACGCTGATCGCAGAAGGCTCACTCGCAACCGTGGACGGGATCGCCGACGTCGCCCCCGGAACGCAGGCGCCCCCCCGGCTGCTCGCCACGGTCGCCTCCCGCCTCGCCGGCCTGCCGTCCGGCACCGTGTCCGCGCTCCGCCTGGCTGCGCTGCTCGGGCCGCGATTCGGCGTCGAGGACCTGGCCGCGCTCGCCGGCCGCGACCTGTCCGTGCTCGTCCCGATGCTCACCGAACGGGAGGTCGCCGGGATCCTCGTCGATGCCGGCGGCTCCCATCTGGGGTTCCGCAACCCCCTGGTCCGCCAGGCCCTCTACGCCGACATCCCGGTGGCGATCCGCGCGCTCCTGCACCATCAGGCGGCGCAGATCCTGGCGCGGGACCGAGCCCCGGCGGACGACGCAGTCGCGGACGAGGCCGCCCGGCACCTGCGGGATGCCCGGGAGCCACCCGAGGGGTGGGCGCTGGACTGGCTCGTGGACCACGCCAGAGTCCTGACGGTGCGCGTGCCCGTCATCGCCCTCGAACTGTTCCAGCGCGCCGTCGACCACGCCCCGAACAACGACCTGCGTATGGCAGTGCTCTGGAAATACCTCAGCGCCAGTGCGCACCGCATCGGCCGCCGTGACGCGGTGGACCTCGCCCGCCGGTTCCAGGCCCAGGCCGCCGATCCCGATCACCGCGCCTTCGCGGACATGTTGCTCAGCGCGGTGCTGCTGCGCGACGGCCGCACGGAAGAAGCCCTCGAAGTCGCCGAGCGCGGCGAAAAAGCGCACGCCGGCGAGAGCGAACCGCAGCGGCGCCGAGCCACCCGCTTCCTCGGCCTGCGCGCCCGGGTCCTGTGCTATCAGGGCCGGTACGCGGACGCCGAACCGCTGGCCGCGGAAGTTCTCGAGCGAACCGGGTCGCTGGGCGACCCGACCGCCGTCATCTGCGCGAACCACGTCCTCGGCCGCGTGCGCCTGTCCCGCCGCGACCACCTGGGCGCACTGGCCGCCCTCGACGCGGGACTCGCGGCGTCGCGGTCCGCCCTCCGGCTGGCCTCCGACCTCGAGATCGACTTCGGCGCGGCGCGCGCGCTCCTGCTCGGCGACCTGGACCGGCTTCCCGCGGCGATGCGCGGGCTCGAGGCCGCCCGGACGGTGGGCCAGCGCACCCAAGCTCTGGCCGCGCTCGGTTTCGTGCAGGTGGCCGGGGCGTCGCTGCACTATTCGGCGGGACGCTGGGACGTCGCGCTCGGGGAGCTGGCGGCGTTCGACGAGCAGGCGGCGGCGGACGCGTGGCTGCCCGCGCAGGCCCACGGCTTGGCCGCGCTCATCCTCGCGCACCGCGGCCGTGACGACGAGGCGGACGAGCGGCTCGCCCGCGTCGCAGACGTGCCGATCCCGTCGGGCGGTCCGCTGAGCCGGTCGGCCCATCTGCTGATGGCCAGAGCCCTGCGGGCCGAGACGGACGGCAGGCCGGCCGACGCCTTAGCCGAGCTCGCCGTCGCGCTCGAGCCCGGCGTCGCCCCCGACCTGGAGCAGCGCTACCTCCTCCTGCCGGAGATCGTGCGGCTCGCGCTCGCGGTCGGTGACGAGGCTTGTGCGGAGGCTGCCGTCCGCGCCGCCGAGACGGAGGTGGTCGCGGCGGCTCCGGCGCGGGCAGCGGCGGCGCAGCGTTGTCGCGGCCTGCTGACGCAGGATCCTGGGCCGCTGCTGACAGCGCTGGAGTACTACCGGCGCATTCCGCGTCCTTTGGAGCTCGCCCGCACGTGGGAGGACCTTGCGGCGGTGACCGCCGCACGCGGCGACCTCGACGGCGCTCGGGCCCACCTGAATCAGGCCGTGGACGCCTACGTGGCGCTGGGAGCCGCCGGGGAAACAGCTCGCGCCGACGCGCGCATGAGGGTATTGGGTGTGCGACGCGGCAGACGGCGTGCGGCGCCCCGGCCCGGCGACGGGTGGGAGGCCCTGACCCCGACCGAGGTCAAGGTGGCCGGACTGGTCGCGAAGGGCCGGTCCAACCGGGAGATCGCGGTGACCCTCTCGCTCTCCCCGCGCACCGTGCAGACGCACGTCTCGCACATCCTGGTGAAGCTGGGATTCGGCTCGCGCAGCCAGATCGCCGGCGAGGCGGCCGTGCGCCTGCTTCCCGCCACGCCGACGCACACGGGGCGCACTTAAGAACGTCCCGCCGGGGCCGGGTGACCCGGAGCCGCCCGACACCACCCGTGGGTGGGCGACCCCGCGAGGGTGTGCGGCACCTTGACCGCGGGGTCGCCACGGGGGGCGTTTCCATGGTCCGCCCGCCGCCGCCGCCGAGGTATCCGCCACCTGGCGTACATCGAATCCGAGCGGGCACCGCGCACCGCTTCGCAGCACTCAGCGTATGCAGCAGGCACCGAACACGCACGGTTGAATGCTCAACATTCGCTCAGCGCACATTCTCACCGCCCAAGAGTGCGCCGCCGGTACGGTGACACGAACCGCACCGGCGGCGCCCGGGCCTTTCCTCTAGGTCCTACCTAGTTCCTCGCCTCGCTGGGGATCGGCGTCAGTCCATGGCGTTCGCCGTGACGTCGCTCGGGTTGTTGAGGGTGCCGGACAACGGCAGGTTGCGCGACGAGTCGCCCACCAGGATCTGGTAGCCGCCCGCCGACGCGATCCAGTTGCTCGACGTGGTGTCCCAGTGCGCTAGATCGTGCGCTGTCACGGTGAACGTGACGGTCCCGGAGGCTCCCGGGTTCAGCGCGATCCGCTGGAAGCCCTTGAGCTGGTGCGGCGGCTCGCCGACCGATGCCGGATCGCCGACGTACAGCTGCGCCACCTCGGTCCCGGCCCGGCTGCCGGTGTTGGTGACCGTCGCCGTCACCGTCGCGTGGCCGTTGTTCAGCGCCCCGACCTGCAGGTTGCTGAACGAGAACGAGGTGTAGGACAGGCCGAAGCCGAACGGGAACAGCGGCGTGACGTTGTTCGCGTCGTACCACCGGTACCCGACGTCCAGGCCCTCGGAGTACTGCACGGTGCCGCCGGTGCCCGGCCACTGCGCGGCAGTGTTCGCCGGCAGCGCGGTCAGCGAGGTCGGGAAGGTGATCGGCAGGTGCCCGGACGGGTTCACGTCGCCGAACAGCAGCGCCGCGATGGACTGTCCGTACTCCTGGCCCTGGTAGAAGCCCTCGAACACGCCCGCGACCTGGTTCAGCCACGGCATCAGGATCGCCGAGTTGTCGTTGAGCACGACGATCGTGTTCGGGTTCGCCTGCGCGACCGCGGAGATCAGCGCGTCCTGGTTGTTGGGCAGGTTGAGCGTGGTGTTGTCGGACTCTTCGTGCCCGTAGTTGTCGGCCGCGAAGACGATCGCCACATTCGAGGACTGCGCGAGCGCGACCGCGGAGGCTTGGTTCGAGCCGTCGTTGTAGCTGACGGTCACGTGCGTTCCGGCGGTCCGCTGCTGAATGCTGTACAGCGGGTCGTACGTGCCGGAGCTGGTGGCGCTGCCGCTTCCGGCGCCGCCGGTGATCGCGCCGGAGCTGGCGTCGCTGCCGATGATCGCGATGGACTCGGTGCCGTTCGGGTTCAGCGGCAGGACGCCGTTGTTCTTCAGCAGCACCGTGCCCTCCTCGTCGCCTTGCAGCGCGGTCGCGAGGTGCGCGGGCTCGGCGACGATGGCGGTCGTGGACCCGGTCGGCGCGTGGTCGAACATGCCGAAGCGGAACATCTGGGTCAGCACCCTGGACACCATCGTGTCGAAGGTGGCCTGGGTGACCTGCCCGTTCGCGACGGCCGTCTCGAGGTTGGGGCCGAAGAAGCCGCCGAAGGGCATCTCGATCGTCTCGCCCGCGTTGGCCGACTGCACGGTGTCGTGGATGGCGCCCCAGTCCGAGCTGATGAAGCCCTGGAACCCGGCCTGCTGGTAGAGCCCGATGTTCTCGATCGACGGGTTCTGGCAGGAGTACTCGCCGTTCACGTTGCTGTACGCGCACATGATCGCCGCCGCGCCGCCCTTCTCGATGGCGGTCTGGAAGCCGGGCAGGTAGATCTCCTGCAGCGTACGCGGGTCGACCACGACGTATCCGCCGCCGCTGCCCGGTCCGTCGGGCTGCTCGATGTTGTATGCGGCCGCGTGCTTGACCATGGCCATCACGCCCTGGCTCTGCATGCCCTGGACGTCCGCGCTGACGATCTCGCCGGTCAGGTACGGGTCCTCGCCGAAGGTCTCGTAGGACCGGCCCCAGCGCGGATCGCGCACGATGTTGATCGTCGGGCCGAGCGAGACGTTCACGCCCTTGGCGGCGAACTCCTGGCCGGCCGCGACGCCGAAGTTGTGCTCGTAGCCGGTGTCGAAGGTGGCCGCGGCCACTTCGCCGTCGGGGAACTGCACGACACCGCCGAGTCCGTCACCGACGCCCGCCGGCCCGTCCTCGAGGTTGACGTTCGGGATGCACAGCGCCGACTGGCCCTGGATCTGCCCGATATACGTGCTCGAGCCGTCGCCGAAGAGCAGATGGTCCTTCTGGTCCTGCGTCATCGCGCCCATGAGTTGGGCGACGCGGGTGGAGACGGCCACGTTCGGCTCGTTGAGCCAGGGGCAGCCGCCGGGCGCGGGCTGTGGCGGGGGCGGCGGGACGGTGGCGGTCTGGTTGCCGACGGTGTAGACGGCGAACTCCCAGAGCGAGTCTCCATACCCTGTGCCGCGGGCTGTGGCGTACATGCGGACGTACTGGCCGTTGCCCGAGACGTTCAGGGTCTGGGTCCCGCCGGTCCCGGTGGTGGTGGAGTAGATCGTGGTCCAGTTCGCGTTGTCGGCGGACGTCTGGATCTGGAACGCCGAGGCGTAAGCGTTCTCCCAGGTCAGCACGATCTGGCAGATCGGCAGGCTGGCGCCGAGGTTGACCTCGATCCACTGCGGGTCCGCGGACGCGCTCGACCAGCGCGTCACGGAGCTGCCGTCGAAGGCGTAGAAGGGGTCGTACGCCGGATTGTTGTCCTGGATCGAGGACGCGCTGGCCGGGTGTCCGAGCGCCGCGTTGGCGGTGCCGCAGTTGCCGTTGCCGCCGCCGCTGTTCGAGGGTGACGGGCTCGGCGACGGCCCGCCGCCACCGTTACCGCCGGTGAAGACCTCGAATTCCCACAGGGAGTATCCGTACCCTGTGGCGCGCGTGGTGCCGTACATGCGGATGTAGCGCCCGGTGCCCGAGACGCTCAGCGTTTGGGTCCCGCCGGTCCCGGTGGTGGTGGAGTAGATCGAGGTCCAGTTCGTGTTGTCCGTGGAGACCTGCATCTGGAACGCGGTGGCGTACGCGGTCTCCCAGTTGAGGACCACCTGGCAGACCGGCAGTGCGGAACCCAGGTCCACGTCGAGCCACTGCGGGTCGCTGAACTGGCTGGACCACCGGGTGTTCAGATTGCCGTCGGTGGCCGCCGACGCCGGGAGGGAAGCGCTCTCCTGCGAGGACGCGGTCGTCGGCTGGTCGAGCGCGGCGTTCTGTGTGCCGCACGTCGCACCGCCGCCGGATCCGGCGGTGCCGTAGACCTGGAACTCCCAGATGCTGTATCCGTAGCCGGTGTTGCGCTGCGTGCCGTACATGCGGATGTATCGGCCGGTCCCGGTGATGTTCAGCGTCTCCGTGCCGCCCGGACCCGTCGTCGTCGAGTAGATCGTGGTCCAGTTCGCGGCGTCGTCAGACACCTGAATCTGGTAAGCCTTGGCCGAGGCGGTCTCCCACTGGATCACCACCTGGCTGATGGACGAGGACGTGCCCAGATCCACCTGAAGCCACTGCGGGTCGCTCCACACGCTTTCCCAGCGCGTGTTCGTATTGCCGTCGACCGCGTTCGCCGCGACGTTCCCCGCGTTCACCGAGGAGGCGGTCGCGGGCTTGCCCTGGGAAAGCAGTGTCCCGGCCGCGTGGGCCGTGCCCACCGTGACCGCGGCCAACAGCGCGGCGACGAGCGAGAGGACAAGGGAGACGGCGAGGAGGGCGGAGCGGGTATTTCGGGTGCGCAAAGACGTCACCCAGTGGCTGACAGCCATGGACATTCCTCACGTTGTGGTGGGCACTACGCGAGGGAGAGCGCTCTCCTGAAAGGTTCGCCGGGGCGGCAGGCGGTGTCAACATTGCCGGAAGGTTCCGCAACCGTCACGCCGGCGGCCCGCAATCCACCCCGTGTTGCGGAACCGTACTGGTCAGGGCTTTGATCGCGGCCTGAGCGCATCGATGTCGATCCGTTTGCGGAGACTTTACCCGGTGCGTCCACATGGTGAGACGGTTCCGGTACGGCCGACGCCCGGCGCGATCGCGGCCCTGAACCATACTTCAGGGCCGGGTCGCGCCGGGCGTCGGCACGCTGTGGGCTGCGAGGTCAAGAGGCGCTGTGCGTCGGGGTGGCCTGACCGGTGCCGACGGTCGCCGGAGTGTCGGACACCGGCTGCTGTGAGGTGGCCAGGAAGAAGATCCCGCCGAGCGCCGGGATCGCCACGACCGCCGCGCAGACGGCCCACACGCCCGCGCCCCAGCGGGGAGCGCTGCCGATCACGGTCGCGGCGCGGGCGCTCTGGAACAGACGCATCGCCGTGAGGACCGGCGCGGCCAATCCGACGGCCAGCAGCAGGAGCGGCACGAGCACGGCGTTGGTGGCCAGGCCGGAGGCCAGGACGATCGGCAGCACCACACCGCCCGGCAGCACGAGGGTGCCCAGGATCTTCTCCCGGCGTGTCCAGCGCGGCGACGCCCACAGCAGCAGCACGCCGACGAGCCAGCCGACACCTGCGGCGGCGGCGCCGACCAGCAGCAGGATGAGCGCCGCGATCTCAAGGCCGCCGATTCCCCCGTCGGCCTGCGCGGGTTCGACGTCGCCGGACAGGGATGCCGCGACGATCTCGCGCGGCGAGCCCAGCGCCTCAAGCACCGCGCTCACGGCTTCGGCGTCGTCGCGTCCGCTCTCGGCCAGGGCGACCTGGATGTGCGAGCGCACGTCGTCGACCAGTTCCCTGCGCCGCCCCGCCGGG
>NZ_DASZGI010000254.1:0-10706 GCF_035938995.1 Actinocrinis sp. | reverse complement strand
GACGGTTACGGTATGTGCCGGAGTCGTCACCGCCGCCACAGCGTAGCCCAGGCACCCGGCGGTTCGAGCAGCGGCGCGGCGCGTTCAAGCCTGCGCCGCCCGATGGAGGGGAGAACGCATGACCGCTGCCGCTGCCGTGCGGCAGTCTCGGATCTTCGTGGTCGGCGCGGGAGTCGTCGGGAAGGCCACGGGCGAGGGCTTCCTCGCCGCCGGGCATGACGTCACCTTCGTCGACATCTCCCCCTCACGGGTCGCCCAGTTGCGCAGGCTCGGCCTCGACGCCCGCGAGGAGCTGGTTCTCGACGGCGAGCCACCCTCGTTCGTCTTCCTCACCCTGCCCACACCCAACGACGGTCACCGCTACGACCTGTCAGCCCTCGAATCCGGTACCGCGGCCGTCGGTGTCGCGATCGGCGCCGCCGGGATGCGGACTCCGCACGACGACGGTGTCGGTGTCGCCGTTCCCGCGGCCGGGAACGAAGCGGCTGGGAATGAAGCGGCCCGACATGAAGGCGCCGACGTTGAGGCGCCGCGTGACGGCGTGCCGCTCGGCGCTGCCCGCCGGTCTGACGCTGACCACGACCACGACGCCGCACAGGGATGCGTGCCGCCGCCGACCCGCTCCGGGCACACCGTGGTCGGGACGCACACCGTCGTGGTCCGCTCGACGGTCCCGCCGGGAACGACGGACGGATTGGTCAAGAGGACGCTCGAAGCCGCTTCCGGGCGGACCGTCGGCAGTGGCTTCGCCTTGGCCTCGAATCCTGAGTTCCTGCGTGCCGCCTGCGCCGCCGAGGACTTCCGGCACCCGTGGATGACGGTCATCGCCTCGCGGTCCGCCCGCACCGTCGAGCGGCTCGCCGGGCTGTTGCGGCCGTTCGGCGGCGAACTGCGGACCTTCGCCGATCCCGCCGCCGCTGAGCTGCTCAAGTGCGCCCACAACATCTTCAACGCCACGAAGATCAGCTTCTGGAACGAGATGTGGCTTGTAGCTCGCAGACTCGGCCTCGATCTGGACGGGATCGCCTCCGTCGTCGCGCGATCCGCCGAAGGATCGTTCAACCCCGAGTACGGCATTCGCGGCGGCGCACCCTTCGGCGGCGTCTGCCTTCCGAAGGACACGCGTGGATTTCTCGGATTCGCCGAGGCGATCGGCGTCGAGATGCCGCTGCTGCGCGCCACCGTGAAGGTCAACGACCGGCTCGCCGCCATCGTCACCGGCGAGGTCGCAGCCCTCGAAGAAGCGGCGGACGCTCGCGGCACGCAGGGCGACATCGGCGCGGTTCCGGTCGCGCGGGACGGCGCCGGCGAGGTCTCCGCCATGCGCACCCGGCCCGCCGGAGTCGCGGGCCGATGACCTTCGTGCTCCGGCACTACCTCGCCTTCTTCCCGCTCGGCGTGCTCGGCTTGTTCCGCTGGACGGTATGGCTTTTCCGGCGAGTGCCCGCGGCGCTGTACCGGCCGGTCGACAACGACTACCGGCTGCCGCTGTCCATCGTCGTGCCCGTCTATCAGGAGCACCCGGTCGTCTTCGCCCGCGCGATCGAGTCCTGGCTGGCCAACGAGGTAGCCGAGGTCGTGCTGGTCATCGACGCCACCGACACCGCCTGCATCGAGGTCGCCCGCCGCTACCCAGTGCGCGTCCTGGTGACGCACGTGCCAGGCAAGCGCGACGCCCTGCGCCGGGGCTGGGAAAGCTGCACCACCCCGCTGGTCGCGTTGGTGGACTCGGACACCGTCTGGGCCGCGAACGTCGCGGCCGAGGTGTGCAAACCCTTCGCCGACCCCCGGATCGGCGGCGTCGCCACGCGGCAGAACGTTTACAACCCGCGCGGATTCCTGCCCCGGGTCAACGACATCTTCCTGGACTACCGGTACTTCGACGAGAACGCCGCGCAGACCGTCATGGGGCAGGCGCTGTCCTGTCTGTCCGGACGCACCGCCGTCTACCGCCGCGAGCTGCTGACCGAGATCGCGGACGAGTTCATGAACGAGACGTTCTGGGGCGTGCCGTGCATGTCCGGCGACGACAAGAGGCTGACGACGCTGCTACTGGAGCGGGGCCATCTGACCTATCTTCAACGCTCCGCGCGGGTCTGGTCCACCTTCCCCGACACCTGGCCGGTCTTCTGCAAGCAGCGGCTGCGCTGGGCCCGCAACACCTGGAGATCCGATCTGCGGGCCCTGTCGCGGCGCTGGGTCTGGAGCCATCCCTTTCTGGCCTTCTGCATGCTGGACAAGGCGATCGGCGGCCTGACCATCTTCGTCTCGCCCACGCTGATGATGCTCGGGCTGGTGGACCGCAAGTGGTTCTTCGTCTGCTGTCTCGCCGCGTGGTGGTGGATCAGCCGCGCCGTCAAGGTCCTGCCACATCTGCGCCGCCGCCCGGTCGACCTCTTCCTCGTCCCGGGCTACGTGCTCGCGACTTTCGTCATGGCGGGCGTCAAATTCCTCGCGCTGCTCACCATCCGCAGGCAACGCTGGCTGACGCGTCAGGTCCAGGTCGAGAACGGGCGGGTCGTCCGCACGGTCGAGGGGGGCGGTTGACATGCGCCGTGCAGGTAAATGGGCCGCGGGCGCGCTCGCACTCGGTGCTGTCGGGCTGTTCTCGGTGTCCGGTCTGTCGGTTCGCGCCGCTTCGACGAATGTGACGATCCGGGCGGCGGGCGTGATCTCTCCGTTGAAGGCTTCGAAGGATGCTGCGCACCAGCGGTACCTCCAACAGATCCGCGCGCGCAAACTCGCGGCTGCGCGAGCGAAACTCGCCGCCGAACACGAACGCGCCCAGGCCGTCGCGACCGGGATCTGGACCCGCGAAGGCAAGCCGGCGCTGCTCACCGTGATCGGGCCGACCAAGGTCCTGGTCGTGGAGAACGGGACGGTTCTCCAATCCCTGCGGCGGGCGAAGGGGCCTTTGCCGATCGGCTGGCTCGCGCGCGAACTGCCCGCGCAGTGGGCCACCTACGACGCCGCCACTCGATCCGCTCGTTTCACCTCCGCCCTCTCCGTGACCGACGGTTGCGAGCTCGAAGCTGAGCCGGGCGACGTGGCGGCCGTCCGTCTGGGCGACGGCGCGGCGATCTGGGTCTCGCGCGGCACCTTTCGTGCCGGAGCGGTCGCGATCTCGTCCTACGACCCGCAGACCGGCGGCACGCTGCCCGTGACGGATCCGGCCCGCCCGTTCATCCGCGCCGGGCTCGGGGCGACGCTCGCCTTCGATGGAACGGTGATCGCCGCGCTCGGCAACCGTTCGGCGCCCGATGAGTCCGGCGTGACCTGGGGGAAGGGCGCCACCGGCGAGGCATCGCAGCTGGTCGTCTCGGGTAACTACACCGGCCTGCGCTTGGCCTCGTCGCGCATGGTAGCCCTCGAAGACGTCTCGGTCAGCCACTCGGCGCTCGACGGCCTCGTGCTGGAGAACGACGGCGGCACCACACTGTCGGGGGTCGCCAGCACGGACAATGGCCACGACGGGGTGCGACTCGGCTTCGGCCCCGATCGCCGCACGCTCAAAGGCGTCACCACGTCGGGCAATCAGGATTATGGCGTCGTCGCGGTCGCGCTGTCGGGGTTGACCGTGCTCGGATTCACCAGTCAACAGGACGTGGTGGGCGGAATCAGGCTCTCGCGGTGCGACCGGTGTTCTGTCGTCGATCCGGTGACCAGCGGGGACCGGATGGGGGTGCGCGTCGACGCCGAGAGCCACGGCACCTCCATCACCGGCGGCACGATCTCTGGCGGCGACACCGGCGTCGACGCGGGAGCAGCCGTTTCCCTATCCGGCACCGCGATCAGCGGCGCGTCCATCGGGCTGCACGCGGCCGCGGGCGTCGAGGTACGCGCCGACCGGATCTCGATCAGAGCCCTGCGAACCGGTGCCCATCTCGAGGACGGCGGCGGGCTCCTGCTCTCCGGCTCGACGGTACTCGCCCCGGTCGGCATCAAGGGCCGGGTCGTGTATTCGGGGCACAACACGGTGGCCCTGCCGCCCTTCCCCTGGCTGGGAATCGTCGCGATCGCCGCGATCGTGCTCGGGCTCCTGCTGGAGACGGTGCACGCACTGCGCCAGGCCGGGCGGATCTCGACCCGAGCCGTGGCCCCCGATCACGTGCTCAACACGGCGTGACGCCACGTCCGCGTCGGCCGGAAGATGCGCCGGTGAACGCGCGTGCCCTATGGGGCTCAATCGACGCAAGCGTCACCCGGAGGTGTGAGGTGAAGTCCTAGACTGCACGCCAACGGGTCGGGCGGTGCAGGAGGCCAATGCGGTGAAACGACCGACGATCGCGGACATCGCGCAGCGGGCCGGGGTGACGAAGGCCGCGGTCTCGTTCGCCCTGAACAACCAGCCGGGCGTCTCGCCGAGCACCCGGCAGCGGATTCTCGACATCGCGCGGGAGATCGGCTGGCAGCCCAACAGCGCCGCGCGTGCACTGTCCGACGGTCGTGCGGGGGCGTTCGGGCTGGTGATCGACCGCCCGGCCGGAATCCTCGGCGCCGAGCCGTTCTTCATGCAGCTGATCGCCGGGATTCAGGGGGAGCTGGCGGCCGGTCACACCGCGCTGCTGTTCACAGTCGCGCCGGACCGGGCGACCGAGATCGAGCTCTACCGCACCTGGTGGGGGCAGCGCCGGGTCGACGGCGTGTTCCTGGTGGACCTGCGGGTCGACGACGCCCGGGTGGCGGCGCTCCGGGAACTCGCGATGCCGGCCGTGGTGCTCGGCTCGCCGGAGGGCTCCGGTGGTCTCTCGGCGGTGTGGACCGACGACGTGGCGGGGGCGCGCACGGTCGTGGAGCACCTGGCGCAGCTCGGGCACCGGAGGATCGCCCGAGTGACCGGCATGCCGGACCTCTGGCACACCAGGATCCGCACCGACGCCTTCCTCGCCGCCGCGCGGCAGGCGGATATCGACGCGGACTGCGTCACCGCCGACTACACGGCCGAGGGCGGCGCGGACGCGACAACAGCACTGCTCGCCACGCCGAATCCGCCCACCGCGATCGTCTTCGACAACGATCTGATGGCGGTGTCCGGGCTCGGGGCCGCGCAGCGAGCCGGCGTGCGGGTCCCTCAGGAGCTGTCGATCGTGTCCTGGGACGATACGGTGCTCTGCGAGCTGGTCCATCCCGCACTCACGGCGCTGCGGCGCGATGTGATCTCCTACGGAGCCCACGCGGCGCGCCGTCTGTTGGAACTCGCCGCCGGGGCCGCGGCGGGCGACCACGCCGAGCCGCCGGCTGTGCTCAACGCCAGGGCGTCGACCGACCGACCTCCGCGCGAGCAGCAGCCGGGTCTGCGGTAGCGGACAGCGCCGCCCACCGGTCACTGAACGCGTCATCAGACCTCTGATAGATCAGGCGCCGACGCTGTGGATAGTGCGCGGCAATGTATTCGGCAATTGCCGCGGCTATCGTGCACGGACCGTAGACTGGTCGTGCCATCCCTCCAGCCCCTTCACGCACGGTAGCCGCCGTCATACCGTAGACAGAATCAGAACCCTTCGTCATCGTGGGGGATGGGTAGCGGGTGGGAGGCCCAGGGGTGAGTCATTCCTCTGCCATCAGCCGGTGAGGTGTCGGCTCCCGCCGTCGGTTCCAGGGGAACGCTTGTGACCGGCGGCGCGGGTTAGACAGAGCGGGGGTGCGAACACCCTGTCGCGGCCCTACAAGGAGGAGACATCATGACTGCGGCTGCACAGGAAGCGACCACATTCCTCTGGCTTGAGATCACCGGGCGCTGCCAGCTGGAGTGTGTCCACTGCTACGCGGAGAGCTCGCCGGCGGGGGACCACGGCGCGATGGCGGCGGAGGACTGGGAGCGGGTCCTCGCGCAGGCCGCCGCGCACGGGGTGGAGCAGGTACAGCTGATCGGCGGGGAGCCGACCCTGCACCCCGACTTCGCGCGGCTGGTCGGGCGGGCGCTCGAGCTGGGGCTGGAGGTCGAGGTGTACACCAACCTGTACCGCGTCCCGGCGGCGCTCTGGGAAGTGTTCTCTCGGCCCGGGGTGCGGATCGCCACCTCGTGGTACTCCGCGGATCCGCACGCACACGAAGCGATCACCGGCCGGGTGGGCTCGCACGCGCGCACCCGCGCCAACATCGCCGAGGCTGTTCGGCGGGGCATCCCGATCCGGGCCGGGATCATCGAGCTGGGCGACGAACAGGGCACCGAGCACGCCCGCACCGAGCTGATCGCGCTGGGCCTGGCGGAGAACGCGATCGGCTTCGACCGGCTGCGCGCGTTCGGGCGCGGCGCCGCGGCGCTTCCGGACGAGACCGACACCTGCGGCGAATGCGGGCACGGCTGCGCCGCGGTCCTGCCCGACGGCTCCGTCGTGCCCTGCGTCTTCACCCGAATGGCGGTAGCGGGAAGCGTTCGATCAGGGCCGCTGGACGCAATTCTCGCAGGGTCCGCATTCGGCGCCCGGGTCGAGCACCTGGACCGGGTCCGCACCGTACGGGACCGCGGGTGCGGTCCGACCTGCATGCCGTGCACTCCCTGCCCGCCGTGCCGCCCCTCGTGCAGCCCGATGGGGTGACCGGACGAGCACCTTCAGGCACGGTTTGTGGATAGTCGTCGCGAAAAGCCCGGCACGTGGTCGGATTGAACGGCATTGGTTCGGGCAGAGCCCGAACTGCCGAACAAACCGGGGAGGTGCCCGCCGAATGTCGTCGTCGCGATGGATCTCGGTGCAGGTGCCGTACTACCGGGATTTCCTGCGCGGCGCGCTGGACGAGGCGGTGCGGCGGCTCGGTCCCGGGATCCACCAGCTCGGCGACGCGGTGATCAGCTTCTCGGAGCGCAGCATCGGCACCCGTGTGCGCAGGGGTGAGCGAATCCTGTGGCTGCGCGTCTCGCCGTTCGACGAGGGGCGGATGGACCACGCCGCGTGGACTGGCAACGTGGCCGCCAACTCGATCGTCGGCGTGCCGAAGCCGGTGGTCGAGGCGAGGGCGGTGTGGGCCACGCAGACCCCTGTGCCGGTCCAGATCGCCGGCGAACTGATGACCTACATCCCGGATCCGCCGGTCGCCGCCGGACGCGAGGTGCTCGAACCCGTCGCCGCGCCCGACTCCTGGTGGTGCGATCTGCGCCATGCCCTGGAACGGCTCGCGCAGCACTCCGCGGATCGCTACTTCAGCTGGCACACCGCCGAGCGTTACGCCTCCCTGCTCAGCGCCTTCTACGGCGAGCGCGTCGATCTCGGCCCCGTGCCGCGCTGGCGGACCGAGCATCTCGATCTGCACTGGAACAACGTGACCGCTCCGGGCCTGTGGATCATCGACTGGGAACTGTGGGGCACCGCGGTCGCCGGATACGGCGCCGCCAGCCTTTACTGCAGCGCGCTCGGCGTTCCGCAGGTCGCGAAGCGCGTCCACGAGACCTTCGCCGACGTGCTCGACAGCCCCGCCGGACGATACGCGCAGCTGATCGTCGCCGCGGAACTGCTTTCCCATACCGCCGTGCACGGCGAACGGCTCGGGCCGGTGGTGCACCTCCACCGCCTTGCCGAACGTTTGATTGAGCAGCGCGTCGACTGACGGGCCGCCGAGTGGATCAGCCCTTCGTCACGCTGGCGGCGAAAGCGAGGGCCGCAGTGGCGTGGTGCGCGCCGCCGCCGTCGTGCTCGTTGTAGGCATAGACCCGCATCTCCTTCGGGCCCGCATAGTGATTGAAGGAGGCGTATACGGTCGACGGCGGGCAGATCTCGTCCATCAAGCCGGCCGAATACAGCGCCGGGGCGCCCGCCCGCGCGGCGAAGTTGACCCCGTCGACGTACGCCAGCGTCGCGAAGACCCGGTCGACGCGGTCGCGGTGCACCTTGCAGAACTCGGCGATCTCCTTGTACGGGTGCGCGTCCGTGATCTCGGTGGCGTGCCGGATGTGCTGGAGGAACGGAACGTCGGTGATGACCCCGGCCAGGTCGTCCAGCAGACCGGCCACGGCGATCGAAAGGCCGCCGCCCTGGCTGCGGCCGTGGACCACGAGGCGCGCCGGGTCGACGAACGGATGCGAGCGGGCCGCCTCCACCGCGCGGACCGCGTCCGTGTACAGGCGGCGGTAGTAATACGTCTCGGGCGAGAGCACGCCGCGGGTCATGAATCCGGGGAAGGCAGGGCCCGCACCGTGACCGCCGTCGTCGGGCGTGTCGCCCACCGACCAGGCGCCGCCCTGGCCGCGGGTGTCCATGATGAAGTGCGCGTATCCCGCGCTGGACCACAGAAGGCGCTCGATCGGCAGCCCGCGGCCGCCCCCGTAGCCGATGTACTCGACGATGGTCGGCAGCGGCCCGGTGGCGGCGGCGGGACGCAGCATCCAGCCCTTGATCGGTTGGCCGCCGAATCCGGCGAAGGTGGCGTCCTCGACCGAAAGGGTCTTCAAGCCCGTGTCGCAGGGTTCGAAAACGGCGTTCAGCGGATGCTCGCGGGCCTCGGCGAGCGTCGCGCTCCAGAAGTGGTCGAAATCCTCCGGCTCCGTGCGCGCCGGGCGATAGTCCACGAGCTCGTCGAGGGACTTGTCGTTGAGAGCCACGCGATCACTGTAGCGGCGCACGAATGAACCGCGGCGCGACCGTCGAGAGCGGCGCGATGGTGGTCTGCGCTGCGTTTCTCAATACGACCGGTCGTTTCAGGGCCGGCCAGGGCGAGTTTCGTCAGTGCCGCGATTCGGTGGATACGACCGGTTGTCTTAATGGCTCCGGGTGGCTGCGTCAGCGCCGGTCGGTGCGCAGGTCGAGGCGGCGGATCACCCGGTCCACCAGCTCCGGGTCGGTGCCGGGCTCGGCGCGGGCGGCCAGCATCTCCTCGCGTCCGGCCGCGATCATGCGCTGTTCGAGCTGCCGGAACTGCCTCAGTTCGCTGACTCGCTTCTCGGCGAGCTCGCGCAGCTCGTCGTCGACGTTCTCCGGGCACGCCGCCGCGAGCCGGGTCTGCTGCCGCCGGGCGAGCCGCTCGTACAGCTCGTCCGGCACATCCTCCGCGTCGGCGATCTCGTTGAGATATCGCAGCTCTGCTTTCGCCGCCCGGAACCACAGGTGCCGCTCCGCGTCGCGCCGCGCCTTGTCGTCGGCGGTCACCCTCAGCACGCGCACGAGCAGAGGCAGCGTCAGACCCTGCACCACGAGGGTGAACAGAACCACCACGAACGCCGTGAAGAGGATCTGCTCGCGACCTGGGAACGCGGCCCCGCCGTCCACCGTGAGCGGGATCGCCAGCGCCAGTGCGACCGTCACGACACCGCGCATGCCGCCCCACCAGATGATCACCGATTCGCGCCAGGTGATCGGGCCCGGCGCGTCTTCGTCCTCGTCGTCACCGGCGCCCCGGCGCGTCCGGTTCGCGAACCATCCGCTCGGCAGCAGCCAGAGCAGCCGCACGAACACGACGACGCCGACGATCTCCATCGCGTGCCCGAGCAGCCCGGTCCACCGGTTCCCGACCTCGTCGACGACCGTGTGCAGCTCCTCGCCGATCAAGCCGAACGCGAATCCGGTGACCAGCAACTCGACGATGTCCCAGAAGGCTGTTCCGACCAGCCGGTAGGCGACGTCGTCGGCGCTCGCGGTGTCGGACAGGTAGAACCCGCACAGCAGCACGGCCAGTACCCCGGAGCCATGCAGGCGGTCGGCCGCGACATACGCGGCGAAGGGGACGAGCAGGCTGAGCGCCACTTGGAGCGTCGCGTCGTCGAGCAGCCCCATCAGCCGCGCGGAAAGCCATCCGACGCCCAGCCCGACCACGACCGCGATCACCGCCGAGAGCAGCAGCTTCCCGAGCGCGTTCGGCGCGGAGAAGTGCCCGGAGACCGCGGCGCTGAGCGCGACTCCGTAGAGCACGATCGCGGTGACGTCGTTGAACAGGCCCTCCGTCTCGAGCGTGTTCACCAGCCGGCGCGGCAGCCCGACGTCCCCGGCCACGGCGGTCGCGGCGACCGGGTCGGGCGGCGAGACCAGCGCGCCGAGCAGCACCGCGGAGGCGAGCGGCACGTCCGGTGCCAGTTCGCGGAACGCGGCGGCCACCGCGGCGGTGCTGACCAGCACGAGCAGGATCGCCAATCCCACCACCGCCCGCCACCCGGCCTTGAACCGCCGCCAGTGGGTGCGCCGCGCGGCGGCGAACAGCAGCGGCGGCAGCACCAGCGGCAGGATCAGGTCCGGCTCGAGGTTCGGGTTCGGGATGTCCGGGATCAGCGCCAGGACCGCGCCGAACACCGTCATCAGCACCGGCGACGGAAGCCCGAGCCGGGCGCTCACCGGCACCGCGACGATCGTCGCCAGGAACACCACGAACAGGAGGGTGAGCTGCTGCATGGTCCGGGCCTCCGCGGGCTCGGTGATCGGACGGGTACGCCGAGAATAGATCGATCCGCGCGGGAAGAGCCGCGCGGATCGATCTACGTGTGTCGCGATTGTTCAGTTATTCCGATATCCGGTCCACGACGTCGTGACTCGTCACGCTTCCGACGGCGCCGCCGGCCCGGGGTCGGTCTCGGGGTCCGGAGCGGCCTCCGGCGCGGCCGGCGTGGACGTCATGCCCAGCGCGCTGAGCTCCTGCGCGACATAGCGCTCGTGCTCCGCGATCTCCTCCCGGGCCCGGCGCGGTCGCCAGTACCCGGTCATCATGAAGATGAACGGGATGAAGACCGCCTCGCCGCCCAGGCACACCCACCACCAGGTCTGCCAGTCCTTCGGGTTGTTCTTCGCGGC
>NZ_DASZGI010000253.1:0-10135 GCF_035938995.1 Actinocrinis sp. | reverse complement strand
CTGGTAACCGGCGCCCCGTACGCGGCGTGCGTCCCGTTCGCCTCCCGGCGTTTACCTGTATCCGGCGAGGGCGTCATGGGGCCGTCATCCGGACCGGTGACGCTCCGGGTGTGCGAACAACCTCGTCCGCGGACCCGGCTCTGGTCGTCTCGATCCACGACGTCGCCCCCGCGACCCTCGCGGAAACCCGGCGGTGGCTCGCCGACCTCGACGGGTTCGGGATCCCCGGCGTACTGCTCGCCGTGCCCGGGCCGTGGCGCGGAACCCCGCTGGCCGACGACCCGGAGACGGCCGTGCTGCTGCGGGAAGCGGCGGCGGCCGGCCACGAGATCGCCCTGCACGGGTGGTGCCACACGGCGCAGCCGAGTGCTGGAAGCACGCTGCGGCGCTGGAGCGGCGGCTTCGCGGCGCGCGGGGCGGGGGAGTTCTGGACCCTCGACGAGGCCGCCGCTCGGGAGCGTGTCGAGCAGGGGCGGCAGACACTGCTCGCGGCCGGCCTGAACGTCGAAGGGTTCGTACCCCCGGGCTACCTCGCCGGACCCGGCGCCCGCGCGGCACTGGCGGCCGGCGGGCTGCGGTACTGGACGAGCCACTTCTTCGTGCACGACCTGACCGACGGCACGCGGGTCTTCGCGCCCTCCGTCTCGCACCGCCCCGCGATCCATGACGGCGCTGTGTCGACGGCGCCCGGCCGCCCCGTCCTCGAACGCGCGGGGGAGCTGCTGATCTGGGGCTACTCGCGCCTTCTGCCGCGCCCTGGCGCCCCGCTGCGCCTGGCCCTGCACCCGGACGACCTGCACCGCCCAGGGCTGCGCGAGGTCACGCTGCGGGCGATCGAGCGCGCGCTCGGCTCGGGTGCGCGCGCACTCACCTACGGCCGCCTGCTCGACCTGCGCGCGCAGGACGCGGCGGCCCGGCCGGCGGCGGCCGCGCGGTGAGAATCGTCCAGCTGGCGAACATGTACCACGCGCGCTCCGGCGGGCTGCGCACGGTGGTGGACACGCTCGGGCGCGGGTACGTCGCGGCCGGGCACGACAGGGTACTGATCGTGCCGGGGGTGAAGCGCTCGGTGGCCGAGGACGAGCACGGCACCGTGATCACCCTGCCCGGCACGCCGGTGACCGGCGGGTACCGGATGATCCTGCGCGCGGAGAAGGTGCTCGACATCCTGGAGGAGCTGAATCCGGACTCCATCGAGGTGTCGGACAAGGCGACGCTCGCCCCGGCCGGGACGTGGGCGCGGGAGCGGGGCGTGCGCTCGATCCTGTTCTCGCACGAGCGGCTCGGCGAGATGGTGGCGAACCGGACCCGGTCGAAGTCGGAGTCGCTGCAGAAGGCCGCGATGCGCTGGACCCGCAAGATCGTCACCTGGTTCGACGAGGTGGTCGCGACCTCGGCGTTCGGGGAGCGGGAGCTGGCGCTGGCGGGGGCGACCAACATCCGGCGGGTGCCGCTGGGGGTGGATCTGGAGACGTTCCGGCCGGGGACCGGGCCCGGTTCGGTGCTGATGCGCGCGACCGCGACGTCGCGGCCCGGAGTGGTGTGCCTGGTCTACGCCGGGCGGTTGTCGCACGAGAAGAATCCGCAGGCGGCGGTCGAGGCCGTGCGGGTGCTGCGCTCGTGGGGCGTGGACGCGCGGCTCGACGTGTACGGCAGCGGCTCGCACTACGCGTCGCTGTGCCGCCGGGCGAAGGGCTTGCCGGTCACGTTCCACGGGCACGTGGCTCAGCGCGGGAACCTGGCGAAGCATCTGGCACATGCGGACCTGGTGCTGGCGCCCGCCGCGTGCGAGACGTTCGGGCTGGCGGCCCTGGAGGCGCTGGCGTGCGGGGTGGCCGTGGTGGCGGCGGCGGGTTCCGGGGCGGCGGAGCTGGTCTCGCAGGACCCTGGCGGCCTGCTCTCGTGTCGCGTGGTCCACGGCGGCGCGCGGCCCGGTGCGGGCATCGCGGTGCCGCCGACGGGCCCGGGCATGGCGGCCGGAGTCCTGGAGCTGTTGACCTTCCCGGCCCGGGAGCGGGCGGCGGCGGCCCGGGAGCGGGCATCGCAGTTCCCTTGGTCGGCCTCGGTCGGCCGGATGCTGGCGATCCACGAAGGCGCCGAGCGAACCGTGGACGCCGCCTGAGCTGCGCCCTCACAGTTCGAGTCGTGCCTGGCACCGGACGGGCGCACGCCGCGCGATCTTTCGCAGCCGTCCCGATCCACGAGAAGAACGACGATCCCTTGACTCGCCCCGGGAGCGTAAGTTAGCTGAGCGCTGGCATATTCGGTGGCTGATCGAACCACCGGAGATTCGGAGGGCACCATGGGCCTGTTCACCCCGCGCACCTCATCGTTGCCGCGCTCGCGGCGCTTGGCGGCGTCCGTCGCCGCGCTCGCGACGCTCGTCGCCCTCGGCGCGGTCGGCTCCGCCAGCGCCGCTGCCCGGCCCCGGCTGGCTGAGAGCGCTACGCGCGCCGCCACCGACCTCGACCCGTTCACGCTCGTCAGCAAGGACTTCCGGGACGGCCGGCGGCTGCCGCTGTGGACCGAATACGGCGGCGTCGACGCAGCAGAGGCCGGGTGCTTCGGAAAGAACCTGGCGCCGGAACTCTCCTGGTCCAACGTCCCGAGTGGCACCCAAGGCTTCGCGCTGCTCGTCAACGACATGGACGCGCCGAGCGCAGGGGGCTGGCACCACTACGTGGTCTACGACATCCCCGGCAACGTGACCGAGCTGCCCGGCCACGGCGTGCACCTCTACACCGAAGGCGCCACCAGCTGGGACACCAACGGGATCCCGAACGTCGGCTGGGGCGGCCCGTGCCCGCCCGCCGACGGTTCGACCCACCACTACATCTTCACGCTCTACGCGCTGTCGACCGCGACCCTTCCCGGCAGCGACCTGACGTATGAGCAGGTGATAAGCGCGATCAACCCGTATGTTCTGGGAGCGACCGTCATCATCGGCACGTTCAGCCTGCCGCTGCAGCACTGAGGTTCGCCGCGCTGCCGATACGGGAGCGCGGCAAGGTTTCCTGCCCATGGGCCGTGAGGAGAGCGCTCTCCTCACGGCCCATGATTCATTGACGGGCTTCGCGAGCCGGCATTGCTCGGCCCGGTTCCGCACCAGCCTTTTCACTGGCCGCGTAACGTCGCGGTGATCCCGGCGCGCGCCGCGTCGGCCCCGAATCGTGCACTTGCGGCTGCGCAGCGCCTAGCGTCCGGCTGGTTCCGCAACGGGGATTCGTTGACAGAGCCGAAACGTGCGGGTAGACAACACCTCACACCGTCGGAGAGCGCTCTCCAAACTCAGGCCGCGGATCCTCGGCGGGACGGCCATGCCCGCGTGAGAAGCGCAACGGTCCGGCGTACGGCACAGACCCGAGTCCCCGACAAAGGCTGGAACCCACATGAAGTCCTCATCCTCCGGCGCACCGGCGCGCTGGAGAACCATGCCCCGCCCGGTACGGGCGGCGGCCGCCACGCTGACCGCGCTCGCCCTCGCGGTCTACGCGCTCGTCGCGACCACCACGGCCGCGCACGCGGCTCCCACGCTGTTGTCGCAGGGCAAGCCCGCGACGGCATCGTCGTTGGAGAACGCCTCGTTCCCCGCGTCCAACGCCGTCGACGGCAACACCGGCACCCGCTGGTCCAGCCAGTTCAGCGACCCCCAGTGGCTCGAGGTGGACCTCGGCGCCACCGCGTCGATCAGCCAGGTGGTCATCCAGTGGGAGACCGCCTCCGCGAAGGCGTACCAGATCCAAGTCTCACCGGACGCGACGAACTGGACCTCGATCTACTCGACGACCACCGGCCCCGGCGGCACCGAGACACTGAACATCACCGGCACTGGCCGCTACATCCGCATGTACGGCACCGCCCGCAACACCCAGTACGGCTACTCCATCTGGGAATTCCAGGTCTACGGCACGATCGGCGGCGGCACCGGCTGCGGCACGACCAACGTCGCCCTTAACCATCCGGCCACTGCCTCCTCCCTGGAGAACGCCACCTTCCCCGCGTCCAACGCGGTCGACGGCAACACCGGCACCCGCTGGTCCAGCCAGTTCAGCGACCCGCAATGGCTCCAGGTCGACCTCGGCAGCACACAGAGCATCTGCCAGGTCGTCATCCAATGGGAGACGGCCTCCGGCAAGGCATATCAGATCCAGGTGTCCAACGACGCGACCAACTGGACCACGATCTACTCCACCACCACCGGCCCCGGCGGCACCGAAACCCTGAACGTCTCAGGCTCCGGACGCTACATCCGCATGTACGGCACCGCCCGCAACACCCAATGGGGCTACTCCATCTGGGAATTCCAGGTCTACGCGGGCAGCGGCTCCGGCAGCCCGTCCCCGTCGACCTCGCCCTCGGCGTCCGCATCGCCGAGCGGTCCGCCGCCCGGCTGCACCGGCCAGTCGAACCAGCCGAACTTCGGCCCGAACACCTACATCTTCGACCCGAGCATGTCGAGCGCGACCATCCAGTCCGACCTCGACTCGGTGTTCAACACGCAGAAGCTCAACCAGTTCGGCACCCAGCGCTACGCCGAGCTGTTCAAGCCGGGCACCTACAGCGTCGAGGACAACGTCGGCTACTACACCTCCGTCCAGGGCCTCGGCCAGAACCCCGGTGACGTCACCATCAACGGCGACGTGACCGTGGACTCGTTCGACGGCACCGGCAACGCCACGCAGAACTTCTGGCGCTCGGCGGAGAACATGACCATCAACCCGTCGGCCGGCAACGACCGCTGGGCGGTGGCCCAGGCCGGACCGTTCCGCCGGATGCAGATCAACGGCGGCCTCGAGGTCTACCCGGCCAGCTACGGCTACGCCAGCGGCGGCTACATCGCCGACTCCAAGGTCACCGGCCAAGTGTCGACCGTGTCGCAGCAGCAGTGGTACTCGCAGGACAGCAACTTCGGCAGCTGGAGCGGCTCGGTCTGGAACATGGTGTTCTCGGGCGTCAACGGCGCTCCGGGGCAGAGCTTCCCGACCCCGCCGATGACCACGCTGGCCACCACGCCGGTCTCGCGCGACGTGCCGTACCTGTACGTCGACTCCTCCGGCAACTACAACGTGTTCCTTCCGTCGCTGCGCACCAACGCCTCGGGCCCGAGCTGGAACGGCGGCCCGACCCCGGGCACCTCGGTGCCGATGAGCCAGTTCTTCGTCGCCACGCCGTCGAACACCGCGGCGCAGATGAACGCGGCGCTGGCACAGGGCTGCAACCTGTTCTTCACCCCGGGCGTTTACAACATCAACCAGACGCTCCAGGTCAACAACCCCAACACCGTGGTGATGGGCCTCGGCTTCCCGACCCTGATCCCGGTGGGCGGCGTGGACACGATCCACGTGGCCGACGTCGACGGGGTGCGCCTCAACGGTCTGCTGCTGGACGCCGGCACCACGAACTCCAACGCGCTGCTGACCGTCGGGACGCAGGGCTCGAACGTGAGCCACGCGAGCAACCCCGACTCGATCCAGGACGTGTTCTTCCGGATCGGCGGCGACATCGCCGGCCAGGCCACCAACAGCCTGGTCGTCAACGCCAACAACGCCCTGATCAACGACATCTGGGCCTGGCGCGCCGACCACGGCAACGCGGGCACCGTCGGCTGGACCACGAACACCGCGGCGCACGGCCTCGTCGTCAACGGCAACAACGTGTTGGCGACCGGCCTGTTCGTCGAGCACTACCAGAACTACGAGGTCCAGTGGAACGGCAACGGCGGCGAGACCATCTTCTTCCAGAACGAGAACCCGTACGACCCGCCGAACCAGGCCGCCTGGATGAACGGCTCGACCAACGGCTACGCCGCGTACGAGGTGGCGCCCAACGTCACCACGCACCAGGCGTACGGCATGGGTAGCTACTGCTACTTCAACGTCAACAACGCGGTGGTCAACGACCACGCCTTTGAGTCGCCGAATACGCCTGGCGTGCAGTTCCACGACCTGCTCACCGTGTCGCTCGGCAATGTCGGCGTGATCGAGCACGTCATCAACAACGTCGGAGCCGCGACACCGACCAACACCACCCCGTCCACCGTCACCAGCTACCCCTGATCCCGGATCGGGGATAGTCGGCTGACGGGAGACGTCGGCTAAGTAAGTCGGCCCACGCGGCAACTGCTGCCGCGTGGGCCGACCGCTTTCTCCGCTGTGATAGGAGGCCGTGCACGCGCCCGTCGGGGATTGCACAGAACTCGATGACACTCCAACGCTCGCGGCGGTCGTATCCCACGTTCTGGCCATTTCTGCCGGAAGATCTGCCGTTCCGCAGCTCATACCGGCTCTTCGAAGAGCCCCGTACTGTGACGCGGATATCGGCAGGACGTCTTATTCTGTGTTCGCCGGAGTGTTATGATCACCAGCAAATGGCCCCCACGGCGAAAGCGGATGTGATCCCATGGCACAAAAGGTAGAGGTCACGCTGATTGACGACCTCGACGGCGGCAAAGCCGACGAGACGATTACCTTCGGCCTGGACGGCACTCAGTACGTGATCGACCTCAGCGACAAGAACGCCACGCGGCTGCGGGAAAGCCTCGCGAAGTACATCGGCGCGGCCCGCAAGGAGAAGGGCGTCCGCTCCACCGGGCGCGGTACCCGGCGCGCGGCGGTGGCCTCCTCCGGCCCTGACACCTCGGACGTGCGCACCTGGGCCAAAGCGCAGGGGTACGAGGTATCGGATCGGGGCCGGGTCTCGAAAGACCTCCTGGTCAAGTTCCAGGAAGCGCACAGCTGACATTACTTTTTAAAATCTCTCGGAGTTGCCTCTGGCCGCGCGGCGATTCTGTGCCACACTGACGAGTGGTCAGACTTCCCCGGTCTGGCCTGACCCGATGACCTTGCTCGGGCGCTGCCCTCGGCACCCTCCTCCCCCCAGGTGCCGAGGGCGTTCGGCTTTGAAGAGCGTTCACCACCGTGGACGTTTTTACGATTCGGGTGGAAGTGCGGCGAAAATAACCTCCGCGCTGCATTCCGCTTCCCGCGATCCCGCACCGCTCGCGCCGGCGACTGCCCGGCCGGGCCGACCTCTGTAGCGCGGCGCGAGCGGCTGTCGGCGGCGACTCGTAGGCTTATAGACATGTGCGGTCGGTATGTGGTGCGCAAGAAGCCGGAGGAGCTGGCGCAGGAGTTCGCGGTGGACCGGATCGACGTGGACGAGCCGGTGGAGCCGGACTACAACGTCGCCCCCACCAAGAACGTCCCGACGATCCTCACCCGCGAGCGGCGCGACGAGCCGGGCACGCTGGAGCGGCAGCTGCGTGCGGCGCGGTGGGGTCTGGTGCCGACCTGGGCGAAGGACCCGTCGGTGGGCAACCGGCTGATCAACGCCCGGGTGGAGACCGCGCCGGAGAAGCCCTCGTTCCGGCAGGCGTTCGCCAAGCGCCGCTGCATCCTGCCCGCGCTCGGCTACTACGAATGGCAGGAGCAGCCCCCGCCCGAGGGCGGCAAGAAGGCGGTCAAGCAGCCGTTCTTCATCCACCGCCCCGACGAGGGCACCCTGGCGATGGCCGGGCTCTACGAACTGTGGCGCGACCCGGAGAAGGAGCGCGACGACCCGCACGCCTGGCTGCTGACCGTCACCGTGCTGACCACGGAGGCGACCGACGAGCTGGGGCGCATACACGACCGTGCCCCGCTGATCGTGCCCGCCGAGGCGTACGAGACATGGCTCGCCCCGCAGGCCGAGGACGCGGATGAACTGCGCGGGCTGCTGATCCCGGCCACGGTCGGGATGCAAGCCGACCCCGTCAGCACGGCGGTGAACAACGTGCGCAACCAGGGGCCTGAGCTGATCAAGCGGCTGCCTGAGGCGTAGTCAGGTCTGTTGTCTGATCGGCGTCGGCCCGTGCGGGTCAGCGGAAGTCGCGGCTGCGGATGCGGCCGGGTTGGGCGGTGACCCGCAGCGCGGCCAGTCGTCCGGCGACGATGTTGAGGGCGCCGCCCTTGGGGTTTGTATCGGTGATGGGTTCGGAGCGTTCGAGGCTGCCGGTGATGCGCAGGGCGCCGTGGGCGAGGCCGACGCGCTGATACTTCTGCCAAACCCCGGGCGAGCAGACCACGTTCACCAGTCCGGTCTCGTCTTCCAGGGACAGGAAGCAGACCCCGCCCGCGGTCGGGGGCCTCTGCCGGTGGGTGACGATCCCGGCGACGTGCACCAGCTTCCGGTCGGGCAGGGCGCCGAGGTCTGCGATGCGGGTGTGGCCGGTGGCGTCGAGTTCGGCGCGCATATGGGCGATGGGGTGGGAGTCTGGGGAGGTGCCGGTGGCCCACAGGTCGGCGAAGGTCTGCTCGACCGGGCTCATGGCGGGCAGGTCGGGGGTGTGTTCGGCTCCTGAGGTGCCGGGCAGGTGGGCCTCGGTGGTGCCGGCCAGGGAGCCGGCCTGCCAGAGGGCTTCGCGGCGGGTCAGGCCGAAGCAGGCGAACGCGCCCGCGGTGGCCAGGGCCTCCAGCGCCGCGCGCGACAACCCAGTGCGGCGCACGAAGTCCTCCAAATCCCGGTACGCGCCATGCTCATCACGTTCGAGGGCGATGCGTTCGGCCGCCTTGGCGCCGAGGTCGCGCACGGAGGCGAAGCCGAGGCGGATCGCGGGCTGCAGGTACGGGGAGGAGTGCGAATGCGTGGGCTTGTAGGGACCGGACACCGGTTCGAGGGTGGCCTTGTCCCGCGAGGCGTTTGCGTCGACGCCGCGCACGGTCACGTCGTGCCGCCGTGCATCGGTGATCAGGGAGGCCGGGCTGTAGAAGCCCATTGGCTGGTTATTCAGCAGCGCGGCGGTGAACGCGGCCGGGTAGTACAGCTTCAAGTACGAGCTCGCATACACCAGGTACGCGAAGCTGATCGAGTGGCTTTCCGGAAAGCCGTACGAGCTGAATGCCTCGAGTTTCTGGTAGATGTCCTCGGCCAGTTCGCCGGTGATGTCGTTGGCGGCCATCCCGGACATCAGCCGCTGGCGCAGGGCGAGCATCTTCTCGGTGGAGCGTTTGGCGCTCATCGCGCGGCGCAGCTCGTCGGCCTCGACGGCGGTGAAGTTCGCGGCGACGATGGCCATCTGCATCACCTGCTCCTGGAACAGCGGCACGCCGAGGGTGCGCGAGAGCACCGGCTCCAGCTTCCAGTGGGGTGCCCAGTAGTCCTTTCCCTCCTCCTTCTTCTCGTCTCCGGAGCGGCGGCGCAGGTACGGGTGCACGGCGCCGCCCTGGATCGGACCGGGGCGGATCAGCGCGATCTCGATGACCAGGTCGTAGAACTCCTTCGGCTTGAGCCTCGGCAGCGTGGCCATCTGTGCCCGGGACTCGACCTGGAAGACGCCGACCGAGTCGGCGTCGCAGAGCATGGCGTAGACCGCCGGATCCTTGTCGGGGATGGTGCCGAGGGTCATGTTCACGTCGTGGTGGTCGCGCACCAGGTCGAAGGCGTCGTGCAGCGCGCCGAGCATGCCCAGGCCGAGCAGGTCGAACTTGACCAGCCCGGCGTCGGCGCAGTCGTCCTTGTCCCACTGCACCACCGAGCGGTCCTTCATCCGCGCCCACTCGGTGGGCACGACCTCGGCGACGGGGCGGTCGCACAGGACCATGCCGCCGGAGTGGATGCCCAGGTGCCTCGGCAACCCGTGCAGCTTGGATGCCAGATCCAGCACGTCGGTGGGGATGTCCGTGGCCTGAAGGTCCATCGCCCCGGCATAGGGGCCGAGCTGCTTGGTCCAGGCGTCCTGCGCACCCGGCGAGTAGCCCAGCGCACGGGCGGCGTCGCGGATCGCCATCCGGGCCCGATAGGTGATCACATTGGCGACCTGGGCGGCGCGCTGTCGACCGTACTTGTCGTAGACGAACTGGATGACCTTCTCGCGTTTGTCGGACTCGATGTCCAGGTCGATGTCCGGGTAGCCGTCGCGCACGGGGGACAGGAACCGTTCGAAGATCAGGTTGTGCTCCACCGCGTCCACGTTGGTGATCTTCAGGGCGTAGCAGACGGCTGAGTTGGCCGCCGAGCCGCGGCCCTGGGCGAGGATGTCGTGGTCGTGGCAGAACTTCGCGATCTCGTAGACGATCAGGAAGTAGCCGGCCAGTTTCATGTGGGCGATCACGCCGAGCTCGGAGTCCAGCTGCCAGTAGGCGTCGGGGTGGGAGCGGCG
>NZ_DASZGI010000252.1:0-19920 GCF_035938995.1 Actinocrinis sp. | reverse complement strand
CGCCGCGTCAAACCGGTGGCCGTACCGAACACCCGACCGATCCTCCACCCCTTTTTTCGCGCCACGATAAACTCTCCGAGCTGCATTGTGAGCTGCACTGTTACCCGATAAGTACATTCGTCGCCGTGAATTAAGACGCCGTACACCTAGACGGTTCATGAGAGTCATCATCATGAAGGCGCCGCTGCTTAGGATCTTCGACCATGCCTGAAATCTCCCGACGATCCGTACTGGCAGTGCTCGGCGTGGGGGCGCTGGCCGCCGGCGCGACCTCCGCCGTCCAGGCGGCGACCGGCAAGTCCGCCGGCACGACGCCGGCGCCGGGTCCCGACAACCCGATCCGGGCGGAGAATCGGCAGCCGGGCAGCCGGGACTGGCGGATCGGCGCGGGCGGGACCGTCGCGGCGGACGACCTCGGCCGCCAGATCAAGGGCTACACCTCGGCGACCAGCGTGGATCTGGGCGGGTCGATCGACTTCCACGTCTCGACCGAGCCGGCCCACGCGTTCACGATCGACATCTACCGGATGGGCGACTACGGCGGGCTCGGCGCCCGGCGGATGACCGGCAGCCCCAGCCTGCCGGGCCGGGCGAAGGCGGAACCCGTCACCGATCCGAAGACCGGGATGATCAGCTGCGACTGGTCCGCCGACTGGACCATCGAGGTGCCGCGCACCTGGACCTCAGGGTCCTACCTCGCCGCCTTCACCTCGGAGACCGGACACCGCAGCGTCCACCCGTTCGTCGTGCGGGACGACGCGCGGCGCGCGGACTTCCTGGTGGTGCTGCCCTTCACGACGTATCAGGCGTACAACCAGTGGCCGCTGGACGGGAAGGTCGGCAAGAGCCTCTACTACGGCTACGGCCACGACGGGAATCCGGACGCGGCCGGGAGCGAGGCCGGGTCGGTGCGCACGGATGTGCACGGGGCGCCGATCGCCTACGGCACGCGGGCGAAGAAGGTCAGCTTCGCGCGGCCCTACTCGGGCGCGGGTCTGCCGCAGCGCGCGGACCTGGATTACGAGTTCCTGCAATGGGCCGAGCGCAGCGGCTACGACCTCGGCTACGCCACGAGCGTCGACCTGCACGAAGGCCGAGTCGACCCGTCGCAGTACTCGGCGATGGTCTTCTCCGGCCACGACGAGTACTGGTCGAAGACGATGCGGGACACCGTGGCCACGGCCCTGGACAACGGCACGCACCTGGCTTTCATCGCCGCCAACAACGTGTACTGGCACGTGCGCTTCGAAGCGGACCCGCAGGGCCGCGGCCAGGTGATGGCCTGCTGGAAGAGCGACCCGGACCCCGACGCCGACGCGAGCGGCCCCACGTGCCTGTGGCGCACCGTGGACCCGCATGGCAAGCAGGCGGAGCAGGGGCTGATCGGCGTGCAGTACAACGGGATCCCCAAGGCCGAGGTGCCGCTCGCGGTGAGCAGCCCGGACCACTGGTTCTGGGCCGGCACGGGCGTGAAGGACGGGGAGACCATCCCGGGGATCGTCGGCGGCGAGGCGGACGGTTTCGACGCGGGCGCGCCGAAGCCGGACAGCACTCAGCACACGATGTTGTCCGCCTCGCACTTCATGGCGCTCGGCGGCTCCGACTGGCCGCGGATCCAGCACACCAGCCTGTACGAGACCGCACGCGGCGCCGTGGTCTTCGACGCCGCGACGTTCAACTGGTCGTTCGGGCTGAACCGGCCGGGCTACATCGATTCGCGGATCCAGAGGGCGACCGAGAACCTGTTCAACCGGCTGCGGCAGCGGGTGGCGTGACCGGTCCCGGCTCGGAACCGGGATCGGGCCGCCGCTCCCGGCCGGGCTCGGCAGACCCGCCCGAGTCCAGCAGCGCGGGCACGGCGACGGCCGCCGCGAGAACCAGAACCTTGACGGCGTCGGGACCGGGCAGCGGTACCATCAGGATGATCGCGAGCAGCGCCGCGTAGAGCACCGCCGCACGGACGGCCAGCGCGCGGTGCTCGGCGAGCCCGACCACGAGCAGCACCGCCGCGAAGGACAGCCAGGGCGAGCACAAGTCCGACGCGCGCAGGACGGCCGGGCCGAGCGTGGACGAGTTCCAGTCCGTATACAGCCCGGCGCCCAGAGTCAGCGATCCGGCGACCCCCTCGGTGGCCCACGCGGCGATCAGGGTTTTGATCCAGAGCCGGCGGCGGCTGTCGGCGCGGTCGAGCCCGGCGCGCTTGACCCGCCACCGGATCCACAGCGCGATCAGGAGCCAGGACAACCAGAGCGCCACGTACGAGACCACCCAGGCGACCCGGCCCGCCACACCGCCTTGGAACGCCCAGTCGTTGTGCCCGATGTCGTGCGCGGCCTGAGCCAGGACGTACACCGGGGACGAGTGCGCGCTGGCGCCGCTTCCGGCCGGCCCGACCGCGGCGGTGGCGACCGGAGCCACCGCGAGCGTGGCGGCCGCCGTCAGGGCGAGCACCGCGCGGCTGAATCGCGGACCGGATTCGCCCGGCGCCGTTTCATCGGGTGGTGTTTCGATCTGAGGCGGCGTTTCCATCCGGCGGGGCGGCGTTTCGGCGGAGGGTGTTTCGGTAGGCATGGTGGAGGGCACGTTACGCTCTTAAAAAGAACGACCACGTACCTTTCGGTCACCGGCCGGACATCTCTTCATCACCCACGGTTGGCCGTCGGTCGCTAGCGTCCGCGGGTGGCCACAGTCGACAACGCGCGATCCGGGACGCCGAGCCGCTGGAGCGGCTGGGCCGGGGGTTCGGACCTGCGCAACCGGATCATCGTCGGCGCCCTGCTCATCGCCGCCGTGTTCACGGTGATCCAGGCGGTCGACTACCGCCAGGATGTTCCCTCGAACGACACGTATCAGTACGCGCGCCAGACCCTGCGCGTCCTCGGCGACAGCCAGGCGCAGGCGGTGCACGGCGCGGTGGTGATGTTCTGCCAGGACAGCGGGCAGTCGGCGGCGCGCAGCGCGACGCTGGACTACGGCGCCGGGACGACCGCGTCGGCCTACTCGTCCGGATTCGCCCACTGCCTCCAGACCTATCGAAACGGTCTGACTCCGAGCTCGCCCCGGTACATCGCGATCTTCACCTCGCGCCCCGGCTATCCGGTGCTGGCCGCGCCGTTCGCCGCCGCCTTTGGCCTGCGGTTCGGCTTGTGGATCACGGCGATGCTGTGCACGCTGCTGGGGAGCTTCCTGGTCATCATGCTGCTGCGCGCCGTCGGGTGCACGGTGCCGGTCGCCCTCGGCGGCCAGGCGCTGTACCTCGCGGCGCCGACCGGCTACTGGGGCAGCAGGATGCTGACCGACGGCCCGTCGCTCGCGACGACGCTGCTGGTGCTGCTCGGCGCCTGGTACCTGGTCCAGCAGAGGCACCGGCTCGGTTCGACCGTCCTGGCCGCGGGATTCGTCACCGGGTTCCTGATCCGGTACTCCTCCGAGCAACTGGTAGCGCTCTTCGTCGCGCTCGGCGCACTCATCTGCCTGAAGTGGGTCCGCGACTCCCGCAACCGGGGAATGGTGCTTCTCGCGGCGATCAGCGGCGGCGCGTTCGTGCTCTCCGAGATCGCCAGCACGGCGCTGGGCTGGCCGGGCCTCTCGGAGTCGTTGCAGGACACGTTCACCCGGCATTTCATCCGGCCGGACGTGTCGAACCCGGCCGGCCGGCTGGTCGGCCTCGATCTGCGGTTCTGGGGCTACTTCCCGGTTTCCGAGCCGACCGCGCTGCTGGTGGGCGCGGCCCTGATCGCGGTGGCGATCGTGCTGGTGCGTCGCGACCCGGTGTACGGGGTGCTGGTGATCGCGGTCTCGTTCACCGGAATCGCCGCGGTGGCCGCGCACCCGCTGGTCTCGCAGGCGGACCGGTTGATGGTGCCGGTCTGGCTGTTGCTGGTGCTGGGACTGCCGCGGCTGATCCCGCCCCGCCGGCAGACGCCTGTCGCGCCGGTTCGCGAGCACGAGCCCGCATATACCGCGGGCCCTGCGTAAGGAGTCGACGACGGCTATGGACGTGCTGATGCTGGTCCAGTCGGACGTGGCGCACGATGCCCGGGTACTGCGCGAGGCGCAGGCGCTGGCGGAGCAGGGGCATGCGATCCACATCGTCGGCAAGGACATTCCAGAGGGGTGGACGCCGCCGGCCGGCGTGACCGTGCAGTCTGCGTCTGGGGGAAGCGGTTTCAAGCCCTCTGGCGGCGGTGGGGGCGGCGGCGCGGGGCGTTCCAGCCTCAAGAGCAGGGTGCGCACGGCGGCGCGGTGGGCGCTGCTGCCCCAGCACCGGCAGCGGGTATGGCGGACGTGGAATGAGCGAGCTCGGGCGGCGGTCTCCGGGCGGCGCTTCGACGTCGTCCACGCACACGACTTCAATGTCCTGCGCCTGGCCGCCGATCTGGCCGACGGCTCGAGGGCGCGGCTGGTCTACGACTCGCACGAATGGTGGTCCGGACGAGAGCGGCACGGCCGCCCGACACCGCTGGAGCGCGCCCGCGAGAAGCGGATCGAGCGGCGGATCGTGGCCCGCGCGGACGCGGTGCTGACCGTGAGCCCGGGGATCGCCGATCTGCTCGGGCGGTGGCGCGGCGGACCGGTCACCGTGGTGCGCAACTCCTTCCCCAGCCAGAAGATCCCGGCCGGCGAGCCTGGACGGCCGAGCCGGCCGCGCGGCGTGGTTTACGCCGGGCGCATCGGGGCGGCCCGCGACATCGAGACGCTGCTCGAGGCCGCGTCGGCGCTCCAGCTCGACACGGTCCTCATGGGGAAGGCGGACCGCGAGTTCCTGCCGAAGCTGCGAGTCGCGCAGGGCACGGTCCGGATCGAGCCGGCGCGGCCGGTGGACGAAGTCGACGAAGTGCTGCGCCGCGTCGGCATCTCCGTCGTCACGCTCACGGACACCTGCGAGAATCACCGGCTCGCCTTGCCGAACAAGGTCTTCCACGCCGTGCGCGCGGGCGTCCCGGTCGTCGCCGCGGACCTCCCCGAGTTGCGCCGCCTGGTGACTTCCTACGGCATCGGGGCGCTGTATCGCCCCGGCGACGCCGAGTCGATGCGGGCCGCGCTGCGTCAGGTGACCGAGGATTACACTGGGTATTGCGACAGGGTGGCCCAGGCACGCGGCGAACTGAGCTGGGACCACGACGCGAAGGCGCTGGTCGGGGTGTACGAGTCGCTGGCCGGCGCCGCGGGCGAACCGGCGGTATCGGCAGGAGTGCGGTGACTGATTCCGCAGTAGCTGCTTCAACTGCGGCTACTTCGAGCGTGGCTGCTTCAACCGCAGCTGCGACTGCGGCGCGGCCGCGTGTCGTCATGCTGGTCGCCAACGGGGTGGCCGGGGATTCGCGGGTCCAGAAGATCGCCTGGTCCATGGCGGCGGCCGGGTGGGCGGTGACTCTGGTCGGGCGGGCGACCGGCGGTGAGGTCGAGCGCTACCGGCTCGGGGCCGCCGACGTCGTGCTCGTGCCGGTCGCGACGACCGTGTCAGGGTACGAGCGGGTCCGGCTGCGCGGCGGCCGGCGGGCGGCAGAGCTGCGTCCCGCGTACCGCGACGCGCGAGCCGAACTGGCCGCGCGCGACGCCGCGGCCAGCGGGCGCCTGCGGTCGAAGGCATCCGCCACGATCCGCGCCGGGCTCGCCGCGCACCCCCGGGCGGACGGAGTCGTCGAGCGCGCGGCCCGGGGCCCGGTCGGCGGCGGCGCCCGGAAGCTCGTCGGCACCGCGCTCGGCCTGGCCGACCGATACGGCGGCTGGCGCTGGTTCAACCCGTGGTTCGGCGACCTCGAACTCGCCCTCGCCCCGGTGGTGCGCGACCTCGATCCGGACCTCATCCACGCGCACGACTTCCACATGGTCGGCATCGGGGCGCGGCTGGCCGCCACGCTGAGCACCCCGACGCGCCGGGTGCGGTGGATCTACGACGCCCACGAGTACCTGCGCGGCATCGAGGTGCCCTCGACCACCGATGTCAGGGCATGGATGCGGCGGCGGATGCTCGTCGGCGTCGAGCGCGAATACATCCGCCGCGCCGACGCGGTCGTCACCGTGTCGAAGGGCATCGCCGCCAAGCTGGCCGAAGACCACCACCTCGCCGTCCGTCCGTTCGTGATCCTCAACGCACCGGTGATCGCCGATCAGGCAGCGCGGTCCGAGACGGCGCAGTCCGCGCGCAGCCTCCGCGAGGACTGCGGCGTCGGCCCCGCCGTCCCGCTGCTGCTCTACAGCGGCGGAATGTCACCGCGGCGCGGCGTCGTCACCGCGGTCGAGGCGCTCGCCGGTCTCCCCGACGCTCATCTGGCGCTGATCGCGCGCGAGGAGGATCCGGACCTCTCGAAGCTGACCCGGCGCGCGGTCGAGCTCGGCGTCACGGGCCGGCTGCACGTCCTGCCCTATGTCCCGGTCGACCAGGTCGTGCCCTATATCAGCAGTGCGACGGTCGGCCTCATCCCGATCCTGCACCTGCCCAACCACGAACTCTCGCTGATCACCAAGTACTTCGAGTACTTGCACGCCGCGCTGCCGATCGTGACCAGCGACGTGCGCGAGATGGCGGCGCACACGCGCAAGCTCGGCGTCGGCGAGGTGTTCACCGCGGGCGACGCCGACTCGCTCGTCACCGCCGTGCGCCTGGTTCTCGCGGACCTCGGGCGCTACCGGGCCGTGTACGAGGGGCCGGACGACCCGCGCGCGGACTCGTCGTGGGCAGGGCAGGCGAGCCGGCTCGACGCGCTCTACTCCGAGGTGCTCGGCGCGCGGCCCGGACCCTCACGCCCGGCCGGAGACCTGGAACTGGTCCCGGTGCCGCCGATCAGCGAGCCGCTCGTTCGAGTTCCTTGACCACCCGCTCCGCCGCGCGGCCGTCGCCGAAGGGCGCACCGGGCGGCATGGCGGGAGCGGGACGGGTCGCGGCACGTGCGAATGCCGGGTCGCCGACCTCGGCCAGCATGTTCCACCCGTCGGCGAGCGTCTCAGGCCACTCCGTCTCGGTCCGCACCGTCGTGCACGGCCGGCCGAGCAGGTAAGCCTCCTTCTGCAGACCGCCGGAATCCGTGACGACGCCTGCGGATCCGCTGACCGCGGCGACCATCTGGGCGTAGGGCAGCGGCGATCCGGGGCTGATCGCGCCGGTCGCGAGTTCGACGCCGAATTCCTCGGCGCGGGCCCGCAGCCTCGGATGCGCGAGCAGGGCCACCGGCACGGGCAGCGCGGCCAACGCGGCCACCACCGCGGCGAGCCGCTCGGGTTCGTCGGTGTTCTCGGCCCGATGGATGGTGGCCACCAGGTACGGCGCGTGCGGATCGATCCCCGGGGCAGGCGGCTCGACGGCGTCGAACGCGAGGGCGAGTTCGCGGGCCCGCAGGCACGCGTCCACCATGACGTCGCCGACCAGGACCGTGCGCTCCCCGAGCCCTTCGCGTTCGAGGTTCGTCACCGCCTGAGGCGTCGGGGCGAGCAGCAGGTCCGCGGTGTGGTCGGTCAGCACCCTGTTGTGCTCCTCGGGCATCCGCCGGTTGAAGGAGCGCAGGCCCGCCTCGAGATGGGCGATCGGGAGGTGCAGCTTCACCGCGCTCAGCGCACCGGCGATCGTCGAGTTCGTGTCGCCGTAGACCAGGACCCAGTCGGGGACGTACCTCGACAGCACGGGATCGAGCGCGCCGAGCATCGCGCCCGTCTGCACCCCGTGGCTGCCGGAGCCGATGCCGAGCCGCTCGTCCGGCTCGGGGATGCCGAGGCCGGTGAAGAAGACCTCGGACAGCTCCGGGTCGTAGTGCTGCCCGGTGTGCACGATCACGTGGTCGTGCCCGGCCGCCCCGACCGCCGCGGCGATCGGGGCGAGCTTGACGAACTGCGGCCGGGCGCCGACCACGCTCAAAATCCTCACCCGGGGATCATAGGCGGTCAGCGGGAAACGGGCTCTTCGGCGTTGGCCGGGGCGGGAAATCGTGGATCAATTCTCTGAATGACGCCGCACGTCTGACGATTGTTCATTTCCGGTTCATTTACCTCCGGCTCTCCGTGTCGACTCGTTGACGAGATGACAGTTTCGAATCCATTTCCGTCCACCTCCCGTTAAGACTTCACTTGAAAAGTTGCACCGTTCACCCCCCGCCCCGCCCCGCGACGCTCTGAGACGATGACATCCCGAACACGCACCGTGCGGTCACCCCGGATTCTCTATCTGGCCTTTTTCTTTCCGCCGAGCCGGTCCAGCGGGGTCTACCGGGCGCGGGCCACGGCCGAGCACCTCGCCGCGGCCGGATGGGACGTGACGGTCCACACGGCGCCGCGGGAGTTCTTCACCCGCTACATCGGCAGCGTCGACCCGTCGCTCGAACAGGGCGTGGACGAGCGGATCAAGGTGCGGCGCCCCGGCATGGGCTATTTCCGGTGGGAGCGGGACATCCGCCGGTACGGGCGGTTCCGCGCGAACATGCCGATCCTCGCCAACGCCGGCTACAACTGGACGCAGCGGCACTTCTTCCCGGAGCACTACGCCTCGTGGATTCCGCACGTCATCGCGCGTGCTCTGCGCGAGCACGCCCACAAGCGCTTCGACCTGGTGCTGGCCACCGGGAACCCGTTCGCCTCGTTCGCGGCCGCGTACTGGTTTCGCAAGCTCACCGGTGTGCCGTACGTGCTCGACTACCGCGATGCGTGGACGTTCAACCAGTTCACCGAGGAGCATAAGTACCCTGACGGGCACCCGGCGTGGGCGTGGGAGCGACGCACCTTGGAGCGCTCTGCGCTGACCGTGTTCGTGAACGAAGGTCTGCGCGGCTGGCACGCCGAGCGGTACCCGGCCGCAGCCGCACAGATGGACGTGGTCCCCAACGGCTGGGAGCCGGAGATCCTCGGCCGCGCCGCCTATCCGGGACCGGCCAGCGGTCGCCCGCTGCGCTTCGGCTACCTCGGCACGATCACCGAGGCGATGCCGCTGCGCGTGCTCTTCGACGCGTGGCGGATCGCCCGCGCGCACCCCGAACTGGCCGACGCGACGCTCGAGCTGTACGGCCACCTCGGCTTTTTCAAACAGTCTGCTGATCCGCTGCTCGACCAGATCCCGCTGCGCGAAGACCTCGGCGTGACCTATCACGGACCGCTCGCCAAGACCGACGTCGGACGGGCCTACCACAGCCTCGACGCGCTCGTTTTCTGCGTCCCCGGCGCGCGCTACGTCACCTCCGGCAAGGTCTTCGAGTACATGGCGACGGGAAAGCCGATCGTGTCCGTGCATTCCCCCGACATCGCCGCGGTCGACGTGCTGACAGGGCATCCGCTGTGGTTCGGCGTCGACCGGCTGGACGCGCAGACGGTGGCGAACTCGATGGTGGCGGCCGGGAAGGCGGCACGCGACCTGGCCGAGCCGGACTTCGCGGCGGCGCTCGCGCATGCCGAGCGCTACACCCGCGAGAACACGCTCGCGCCGTTCGAGGCGCGGCTGCGCGCGCTGGCGGGGCGGTGACCGATGCCTGATCAGAGCGCTGAGCCGCTGGCCCGGCTCGCCGTCACCACGCCGTGGCACCCGACCCTCCAGCGCCCGTTCGCCGGATCGTTCGTGCAGGCCACGACGGCGGCCGTGCGCGGCCTCTTCGACCGGGTGGACCTCTACAACACCGAGGACTGGACCGGCCCGGCCGACCCGGTGCAGGCGCAGCTGGTCGGCAAGGCGTACGCGGCGCTGACCTCCGGGCCGAGTCGCCGGATCGACTTCACCGCCCGGTGGACCGACGAAGGGTACTGGGTCACCGACATCCCGACGCCGGTGACGCCGAAGCGGGACTACGCGACATGGGCGCACAGTCACGAGTCCGCGCTCGCGCCGGTACTGCCGGGCGGCAGGTTCGAGGCAGACATCGTGCACGGGCACGTCGGCATCTACGGGGGCTGGCTCGCCCACCGGTTCGCCCGCCCGGACGCCCGGATCGTGGTGACCGAGCACGCCTCGTTCCTCGGCCGGATCCTCGGCCAGCCGCGCTCCCGCGCCCTGTACGCCGAGGTGATGGACCGGGCTGACGCAGTGCTCTGCGTCAGCGAGAAGCTGCGGCGGGAGCTCGCCGGGGAGTTCCCCGGCCACACCGGCAAGATCCACGTCGTGCCTAACGCCGTGGACATCGAGGCGATGCCGGTGCGCCCGAAGCCCGTCACCGAGCTGCACAAGTGGATCTACGTCGGCAAGGTCGCGGCGGCCAAGGGCGTCCCCGAGCTGGTCGAGGCGTTCGGCGTGGCGGCGAAGGACGAGCCCGCGCTGCGGCTGACCATCCTCGGCTCCGGGCCGCTCGTCGATCCGCTGCGCGCCCGTACCGCGGAGCTGGGCGTCGCCGACCGGGTCGTCTTCCACGACGCGGTCCCGCCGCAGCGCGTCTTCGAGTTCTTGCACGCGCACGATCTGCTGGTGCACCCGAGCAAGTCCGAGACCTTCGGGATGACCACCGTTGAGGCGGTCGGCTCCGGCATGCCGGTGCTGGTGACCCGGTGCGGCGGTCCCGAGGAGACGCTGGGCGGCCTGGACGGGGTGGCCGGCCTGCTGATCGACGTCAGCGACGATCCGGACGTGATCGTGGACGGATTCCGGCGGCTCGCGCAGCAGATGGCGGGGCTCGATCCGGACCGGGCCCGCGCCGAGCTGATCGGCCGCTACGGGGCGCGGGCGGTCGCGCAGCGGCTGGCCGGGATCTACGGGGTCGGCGACAGCGCCGAGAGGAACTGGGCACCGGCGAGGGAGCAGGCATGAGCGTGCTGTTGTTGGCGATCGGGACCACGCGGGCCAGGGCGGTGTGCGGCTCGGCGGACTTCCTGCTGGCGCGGGGCGTGGACGTGGGCCTGGTCGCCGTGGACGCGGAGTCGTGGCAGCGGGAGGGCCTCGACCGGCGCGTCACGCTCTACACGCTCCAGGCGGGCGAGGAGCGTCACCCGCTGAACCGGTTGGGCCGCGTAGTACGGGGCGTGTCCGCCGCGGCCTACAACAAGGTGTTCAGCAAGTTGTACCGGCTGCTGCGGCCGTACGTGATGTGGCGGGTCACCCGGGCGCAGGTGGTCCGGCAGGTGGACTGGTCCGCCGTGGAACAGCTGGTGATCTGCGACTCCCACGCCATCCCGATCGGCTGGCACCTGGCCAAGCGCCACCCGGGGCTGACGGTGGGCTTCGAGTTGGACCGCACCCCTTACGCCGACCGCGAGCCGGTCGCCACCCCCACTGCCACCACGGCCATGGATTCCACCCCCGCCACGGCCCCCACCCCCGCGCCCGCGCCCGCTTCACCCACCGCCACCGGAATCGACATCGATGCTTGATACGCAATCCCCGCCCCGGGCCGTCGCCGCGGACGGCCCGCTGGAGCACCATGTGTTCCGGTCCCGCCGCTCCGGAGTGCCGCGCCTGCGCACGTACCTGCCGGAGCTGTGGGCCCGCCGCGAATTCGTCTACGAACTCGCCCGGTGCACCCTGCGCGCGCAGAACTACCTCAATGCGTTCGGGCAGCTCTGGCTGGTCCTGAACCCGCTGCTGCTCGGCCTCGTCTACTACCTGCTCGTCGACATCCTCCGGAACGGCAGCCACGCGCGGAACTTCTTCACGATGCTGCTGGCCGGGTTGTTCCTCTACAACTTCTTCTCCGGCATCCTGAGCCAGTCGGCCGGCTCGATCATCGGCAGCAGCCGGCTGATCCTCAACAGCCGGCTGCCCCGCCTGGTGCTGCCGATCACCCAGATCGTCATCGCCTTCATGCGGTTCCTCCCGAGCATGATCGTGCTCCTCGCGGTGCACACCATCCAGCGGCTGTCCTGGGGTTTCGACGCCTTCTGGGCGCTGCCCGCCTTCATCGAGATGACCCTCTTCGGGGCCGGGCTCGGCTTCATGTGCGCGACCGCGCAGGTCTACTTCCGCGACTTCTCCAACTTCCTGCCTTACGTCACCCGGATCTGGCTGTTCCTGTCCCCGGTGCTGTTCGACCTGGGGAGCCTGGCCCCGAAGAGCCTGCGGGCGCACGCGATCGGCCTCAACCCGCTCTCACCGATCATCGGGACCTGGGACGACGCCCTCGTCTACAACACGACGCCGCCGCTCTCCTGGCTCGCGCAGGGCACCGCCTGGGCCCTTGTCGCCTTCGTCGCCGGCACCCTCATCTTCATCAGGAGGGAACGTGAGTTCTCTGTCCGCCTCTGAGCAGTCGCCGAAGCAGGAGCCGGCCGCCCCCGCCGCAGAGCCCGAAGTCACTGTGTCCGAAGCCGCTGTGTCCAAAGCCACCGAGCCCGAAGTCACCGGGCCCGCGCCGAAGCCCACGGTGTCCGTCTCGGAGCCGTCGAGCCCTGAGCCGCAGGATCCCGACTTCCGCTACGCGATCCGCGTCAAGGACGTGAAGGTCGACTACCGCACGATCATCGATCCGCGCGCGAACACGCTGCGCCACACGGTCACCCAGTTCGGCCGGAAGGGCCGCGGCGGCCGGTCGGTCAGGATGATCCACGCGGTGCGCGGGGTCTCCTTCGACGTCGAACACGGCTCGGTGCTCGGCATCATCGGCGCGAACGGGGCCGGCAAGTCGACCATCATGCGGGCGATCGCCGGGATCCTTCCGCCGAGCTCCGGCGAGGTCGTGGTCAACGGGCGCATCAGTACCCTGCTCGCGCTCGGCGTCGGGTTCAACGGGCAGCTGTCCGGCCGGGACAACGTGGTGCTCGGCGGCCTGGCCGCGGGGCTCAGCCGCCGCCAGGTGACCGAGCGCTTCGAGCAGATCGCCGCGTGGGCGGAGCTCGAGGAGTTCATCGACATGCCGATGAAGTCCTACTCCTCCGGCATGTACGGCCGCCTCGCCTTCGCCGTCTCCACCCACCTCGACCCGGACGTGTTGCTCATCGACGAGGCGCTGTCCACCGGCGACGCGCACTTCCGGCGCAAGTCCTACGACAAGATGCAGGAGCTGCTCGAGCAGGCCCGCACGATCGTCATCGTCAGCCACGGCATCGGCGCCATCAAGGAGATGTGCGACGACTGCATCTGGATGCACAAGGGCGAGGTCGTGCGGCGCGGCAAGCCGGACGACGTCGCCGCCGAGTACCTGGAGTTCCAGGGCGTCCCGCAGCCGGACCCGTCGAAGGAAGCCGACGAGATCGCGGACGACATGGCCGGCATGGACGACGCGATGGTGATGGAGGACGTCTGAGATGCCTCGCACCGAGATCGACGTCACGATCCTGAGCAGCGGCCACGACGTCGCCGACGCCCGCCTGCACCGGCACTGCGCCGCGCTGCGCCGGGCCGGGCTGCGGGTCGAGGTGATCGCGAAGGGGCGCGCGGACGACGCTCCCGCCGACACCGAGTTCCGGCCGACCCGGCCGCGCGGCATGACCGGGCGCGGGATGCAGGCGCTGCTGCTGCCGGGCAAGGCTCGCGGCCGGGTGATCGTCACCCTGGACCCGGACCTGATCCCGGCTGCCCGCCTGCATCGCACGCTCTCGCACGGCCGCCGTCTGGCGGTCGACATGCACGAGGATTACGTCGCGCTGTTGGACGACCGGGCGTGGGCCAAGGGCCCACGCGGCACGGTCGCCCGCGTCTGGGCCAAGACCGCGGTCTCGCTCAGCCGCCGCGCGGACCTGACCGTCGTCGCGGACCAGCACGTGCCGCCGGGTGAGGCCGCCCGGCGGCTCGTCGTGCGCAACCTGCCGGACCTGAGCCTGCTGCCCGAGCGCGGCGGCGAACCGGACAAACAGCCGCGCGCGCTCTATGTCGGCGACGTGCGGGAGAGCCGCGGGCTGTTCACCATGCTGCAGGCGCTGGAGCTGGCGCCGGACTGGGAGCTGGACGTGGTCGGCCCGGTCGCGCCGAAGGACCGGGAACCGCTGGCGGTGTGGACCACCGAGTCGCCCGCGGCGAAGCGGGTGCGCCTGCACGGCCGGATGCCTCCGGAGGCCGCGTGGCGACTGGCCCGGGGCGCGTGGGTCGGGATGTCGCTGCTGCACAGCACGCCCGCCTTCGAAAGCGCCATCCCGTCGAAGATCTACGAGTATCTGGCCTGCGGACTTCCAGTGCTGAGCAGCCCGATAAAGCGGGCCGCGGAGCTGGTGGAGAAGGCCGGGGCGGGCGCGGTCGTCGCCGACGCCGAGGAGGCCGCAGCGGCGCTGCGGGCCTGGTCCGGACCGGCGCGCGAAGAGTTCGAGCTGCTGCGCCAAGCCGCGGTGGACTGGGCGGACACGGACCTGGGCGCCACCAACCCGCACGACCTGCTCGCAGCCGCCGTCGCCGACCTGGTGATCCAGACGCGCCGCGGCCGCGCCCCGCTCGCCCTCCCGGCCGGAACCCGGTGAACCCGTGACAGCCGACGAGAACACCGCGGATGAGAACACTGCGAACGAGAACGCTGTGGACGAGAACACCGCCGCGCCGGGCACCGATCCCGCGCCGTTCCCCGGCATCCGGATCGCCGCCGGCGCGGACGTCGACGAGCGCGCGCGGATCGGCGCCGGGACCTCGATCTGGCACCTGGCGCAGGTCCGCGAGGAGGCGGTGCTCGGACGCGACTGCGTGATCGGGCGCGGCGCCTACGTCGGCCCCGGCGTGACGCTCGGCGACAACGTCAAGGTGCAGAACTACGGGCTCGTCTACGAACCGGCGCAGGTCGGCGACGGCGCCTTCATCGGTCCCGCCGTCGTGCTGACCAACGACCTGCGCCCGCGCTCGGTCGACCCGTCCGGCAAGCAGAAGCGGGGCGGCGACTGGCACGCGGTGGGCGTCGTCATCGGCGCGGGCGCGTCGATCGGGGCGCGCGCGGTGTGCGTCGCCCCGGTGCGCATCGGACGGTGGGCCATGGTCGGCGCGGGCGCCGTGGTGACCGAGGACGTACCCGACTTCGCGCTCGTCGTCGGGGTTCCGGCCCGGCGCATCGCGTGGGTCGGGCGGGCCGGCGAGCGACTCGTGCGCACCTCCACCGACCAGTGGCGGTGCCCGGCGACCGGCGAAATCTACCGGCAGGCCCAGGGCCGCATCGTGGAGGCGGACACGTGAGTACCGAATCAGTGAACGCACTGCCCTTCATCCCGCCGGCCAAGCCGGTGATCGGCGAGGAGGAGATCGAGGCCGCCGTGCGGGTCCTGCGCGGCGGCATGGTCGTGCAAGGGCCCGAAGTCGCCGCGTTCGAGGAGGAGTTCGGCGCGCTGGTCGCCGGGCGCCACTGCGTCGCGGTCAACTCTGGCACCTCGGCGCTGCTGCTGCCCCTCGTGGCTCTGGGCATCGGCGCCGGAGACGAGGTCATCGTGCCCTCGTTCACCTTCGCCGCCACCGCGAACGCCGTCCGGCTCACCGGCGCGACGCCGGTCTTCGCGGACGTCGACGCGCGGACCTTCTGCCTCGACCCCGCGTCGGTCGCGGCCCTCATCGGCCCGCGCACGGCCGCGATCATGCCAGTGCACTTGTACGGGCACCCGGCGGACATGGACGCGCTCGGCGAACTGGCCACCCGGTACAGCCTCGCGATGGTCGAGGACGCCGCTCAGGCACACGGCGCCGCGCTGAACGGAACCCCGGTGGGGGCGTTCTCCGAGGCGTCGGCCTTCAGCTTCTATCCGACGAAGAACATGCATTCGCTCGAGGGCGGCATGGTCGCGACCCCGGACGCCGAGCTGGCCCGGAAAGTCAGGCTGCTGCGGAACCAGGGGATGGAGCAGCGGTACGCGAACGAGGTTGTCGGCTACAACATGCGGATGACCGACGTGGCCGCGGCGATCGGGCGCGAGCAGCTGAAGAAGCTGCCCGGGTGGAACGAGCGCCGCCGGACCAACGCCGCGAAGCTCAACGCGGGCATCGACAGCGCCGGTCCGCACGCTGACGCCGCCTCATCGGGCGTGCGCACGCCCTCCGTCGCAGACGGGGCCACGCACGTCTACCACCAGTACACGGTGCGCGTGCCCGGCGGCCGACGAGACGCCCTGCAGGCGTTCCTCACCGCGCAGGGCATCGGCAGCGCCGTGTACTACCCGACTCCGGTACACCGTCTGCCGCCGTTCACGTCCTTCGCGGACGGCGCGGCGCTGCCCGAGACGAACACCGCGGCGGCCGAGGTCCTCTCCCTGCCCGTCCACCCCTCGCTGTCCGACGCGGACCTGGACCGCATCGCCGCGGCGGTCCGCTCCTTCGATTTCGGAGACCCGGTATGAACAAGCCCCCCCTGCGGGCCGGCCTGGTGGGCCTCGGGGCCATGGGCCGGCACCACGCGCGGGTCCTGCGCGCGCTCGACGGAGTGGACCTGGTGGCGGTCGCCGATCCGGGAGGCGACGCGTACGGCGCCCTCGGCGGCGAGACCCTGGTGTCCACGGTCGAGGAACTGCTCGCCCACAAGCTGGACTACGCCGTCGTGGCCTGCCCGACCGCGTACCACGAAGAGGCCGCCCTGGCCCTCGCCGAGGCGGGGGTCGCCGCGCTGATCGAGAAGCCGCTGGCGCACGACATCCCGGCCGCGCAGCGCGTCGTCGAGGCCTTCGAAAGCCGCGGCCTGGTCGCCGCGGTCGGCCACATCGAGCGGTACAACCCGGCGCTGCAGAGTATGCGCACCCGGCTGGAGGCGGGCGAGCTGGGCGACGTGTTCCAGGTCGCCACCCGCCGCCAGGGTCCGTTCCCGAACCGGATCGCGGACGTCGGCGTGGTCAAGGACCTGGCCACCCACGACCTGGACCTGACCGGCTTCGTCACCGGCGCGCAGTACCGCAGCGTGGCGGCCAGGACCGCGCACCGCAGCGGCCGCCCGCACGAGGACCTGGTGACCGTGCTCGGCGAGCTGGACTCCGGCGTCATCGCCAACCACCTGGTCAACTGGCTCTCGCCGCTCAAGGAACGCGTCTCGGTGGTGACCGGGGAGCGCGGCTGTTTCGTCGCCGACACCCTCACCGCCGACCTGACGTTCTTCGCCAACGGTTCGACCAGGACCGAGTGGGACGCGGTCTCCGCGTTCCGCGGCGTCTCGGAGGGCGACATGACCCGGTACGCGATCCCCAAGCGCGAGCCGCTGACCGTCGAACACGAAGTCTTCCGGGACGCCGTCGAGGGAAAGGCGGACGCCGGTATCGTGACCCTGCGCCAGGGCCTTCGCGCCGTCATCGTCGCGGAGGCCGTCCTCACCTCGGCCCGCACCGGGGCCACTGTCTCCGCCGGTTCCGAGTAAGGTCCGGCGCGCCGCGTCCCACCCGGGACACCCGCCCCTCCCCTCTCCCGATCGGAAGCACCGTGCGGATCTGCGTCTTCGCCCTCGGAAAGATCGGCCTCCCGCTCGCCGTACAGTTCGCGGGCCGGGGCCACCACGTCATCGGCGTCGACATCGCGCCCCGCGTCGTCGACCAGGTCAACTCGGGCGTCGCGCCCTTCCCCGGCGAGACAGGGCTCGACGACGCACTGAAGCAGGCGGTCGCCGACGGTCTGCTGACCGCCACCGCCGACGGAACGGCCGCGGTGGCCGAGGCGGAGGCCGTCGTGATCGTCGTCCCGCTGGTCGTGGACGGCGACGGGGTTCCGGACTTCGGCCCGCTCGACGCCGCGACCCGCGCGGTCGCCGCCGGGCTGCGCCCCGGGACGCTGGTGAGCTACGAGACCACGCTCCCGGTCGGCACCACTCGCGAGCGGTTCGCGCCGATGCTCGAGGCGGGCTCGGGGCTGACCGCCGGGCGCGACTTCGCCCTCGTCTTCAGCCCGGAGCGGGTCTCCTCCGGGCGCATATTCGCGGACCTACGCCGCTATCCGAAGCTGGTCGGCGGGATAGACGCGGCGTCCGGCGCCCGCGGGGTGGAGTTCTACGAGCAGGTGCTGGAGTTCGACCACCGCCGCGACCTGGCCCGGCCCAACGGGGTGTGGAACCTCGGCAGCGCCGAGGCGGCCGAGATGGCGAAGCTGGCCGAGACGACCTATCGCGACGTGAACATCGGGCTCGCCAACACCTTCGCGCGGTACGCGGACAAGATCGGCGTGGACATCGCGGCCGTCATCGAGGCCTGCAACAGCCAGCCGTTCAGCCACATCCACCAGCCCGGCATCGCGGTCGGCGGACACTGCATCCCGGTCTATCCGCGGATGTACCTGTGGAATGACCCTGACGCAGAGGTCGTGCGTGTGGCGCGGGCGGCCAACGCGGCGATGCCGGAGTACGCCGTCTCGCTGCTCGCTAAGGAGCACGCGGGACTGTCCGGCGCCCGCGTCGTAGTGCTCGGAATCGCGTACCGCGGCGGCGTGAAGGAGACCGCGTTCTCCGGCGTCTTTCCCACGGTCGAAGCCCTCAAGGCCCGCGGCGCCGTCGTCCTCGTCGCCGACCCGATGTACACCGACGAGGAGATCCGCACCCTCGGCTTCGAGCCCTACCAGGCCGGTTCGCCGGTGGACGCGGCGATCGTGCAGACCGACCACCGCGAGTACCGCAAGCTCACCCCGGATGATCTGCCGGGAATCAAGGTCCTCATCGACGGGCGCCGGATCACCGACCCGGACGCGTGGAAGGGTGTCCGGGTTCGGATGATCGGCGCGGGCGCTTCGGAGTGAATTGAGACCCGCCGGGCCCTAGCCAGCCCAGCGGTTAGTGAGGAACAGGAACGCGATGGTGAACATGATCGGCGCCGAGACGGCCAGGTAAGCCGACTTGATCCAGGGCCGCCTGACGCACCACACGCCGAGGGCGGCCCACATCGGCCACCAGGTGAGCATCTCGCGCGGGACGGAGAGGTAGACGTGCGAGGTGGCCAGGGTTCCGACCGAGAGCAGCACGTAGGCGAACTCCGCCCAACGCCGCTTGACGGCCAGCCAGACCACGACCGCGATGCCGATCGCGGTGACGACGATCTCCAGCTGGTATTCCCAGGCGGTCGCGGCGGGCAGGTAGCGGCCGAACGCGTAGTGCCAGGTGTTCGCGAAGGTGTGCCAGGGGTAGGAGAGGTGCCGGTTCCAGCCGACCTGCTCGGCGTGTTCCCACGCGTTCCAGCTGCCGGTCAGGGAATGCAGGTACGCCATGAAGGCGACCACGGGCACCAGCGGGATCGCCAGCGGCCATCCGCGCAGCCACTCGCGCACCCCGCGCGGGCGGCTCTGCAGGAACAACACCCCTACGCCGACCAGCACAAACAACCCGTTCACCTTGATCGCCGAGGCGCCGGCCAACAGCAACCCCGCCGCCAGCCAATTCCCACGGCGGGCAGCGAGCCAGGCGGTGAGCGTGAACGCGAGGAACGGCGCCTCGGTGTACCCGGCCGCCATGAAGACCGCCGCCGGAGCCACCACGAACAGCGTCACGCCGTCACGCACCGCCGTCCGCACACCGTCGCCGCCGAGCGACGCGGCCTCGATCGCGATGATCCGCGCCAGCGCGGCGACCGCGATACCGCCCGCGACGAACGAGACCATCAAGCCCGAGAAGACCCACGAACGCAAAAACAAATGGACGACGTAGAGGATCCCCGGGTAGCCCGGGAAGAACGCGATCGACGCGCCGTGCCGGGCCCGCAGCGAGTATCCGTTCGCGGCGATGCCGTAGTAGCGCAGCCAGTCCCAGCGCTGCCACACCGACGCCCAGCCGTGCGGAAACTTACTGATGTCGCCGAAGCCGGTCCAGACCACCGCCCAGGTGATCACGACCATGGTGACCCGGGAGAGCACCCAGATCTTCAGCGCGCTCGCCTCGAGGGCGCGGATGCCGAGCCGGGTCTTGACCGGATCCAGGGCCCGGCTCAGCCGGTTCAGCGTCGAGCTGCGCGGCAGGCTCTCGCCCGCCGGCGCCGATTCGGGTTCGAGCACTCGCACGTCGGATTCCACGGCGGCGAAGTTATGCCGCGCGGGTGTCCGCCAGACGACGCGCACGTGACCGGAACAGAAATGAAGCATCCCCGTTCCTGCTACAACCTGCCCCTCACCTGCATTCCGCACAGCGTTCAGGACGTGTCCCGATGACTGATCCCGCTCCCGAAACGAGCGAACCCGGC
>NZ_DASZGI010000251.1:0-16220 GCF_035938995.1 Actinocrinis sp. | reverse complement strand
CAACGACCCGGCCACCCCGGACGTGGGCGCGGTCATGGACGCCACCGGCCAAAAAGCGTTCGAGCTCGCGTTCATCCTGGACTCCGGGGGCTGTACGCCCTCGTGGAACGGCAACGACAACGTATCCACCGACACCTCGGTGGCCGCCCTGATCACCACGATCCGCGGCAAGGGCGGCGACGTCTCGGCCTCGGTCGGCGGCTACGGCGGCACCAAGCTCGGGCAGGACTGCGGCACGGCCACGGCCACCGCGGCCGCGTACCAGCAGGTGGTGAGCAAGTACGCGCTGCACGCCCTGGACTTCGACCTGGAAGAGCCGGAGTACGAGAACAGTGCGGCGATCGCCAACGAGCTGGGCGCGGCGCAGATCCTGCAGCGCAACAACCCCGGCCTGATCGTCACCGTCACGATGCCCGGCACCACCTCGGGCACCGGCTGGTTCGGCACCCAGCTGCTGGATGAGTCCAAGTCGCTCGGCTTCACCCCCAGCAGCTTCTCGATCATGCCGTTCGACGGCGGCTTCAACGGCGCGGCCTCGCAGACCGCGGCCCTCGACGCTTTCCACGGCCTGTTGGAAACCCACCTGGGCTGGGACAGCGCGACCGCCTACGCCCACGAGGGCGTGTCGATGATGAACGGCCGCTCGGACAGTGGCGAGTACTTCTCCCAGGCCGACTTCCAGACGGTGCTCAGCTACGCCGAGACCAACCACCTGGGCCGGTACACGTTCTGGGACGTCAACCGGGACCGCCAGTGCGCCACCGCGGACAACAACGGGCAGACCTCCAGCTCGTGCAGCAGCGTCCCGCAGGGCGCCTGGGACTTCACGAAGTACACCACCCAGTTCGCCGGCGCCACCCCACCCACCACCCCACCATCCACCAGCCCCTCCACGTCACCATCCACCGGGCCGACCGGGGGCACCGGTTCGTGCTCCGCTCCGGCGTGGGTATCGACGACCGCGTACACCGGCGGCGCCGTAGTCAGCTACAACAGCCACCAGTGGACCGCCAAGTGGTGGACCCAGGGCGACACCCCCGGCAACAACTCGCAGGGCGTCTGGACCGACAACGGCGCCTGTAGTGGCGGCGGTCCTTCGCCGTCCGCGTCGCCGACTGGTGGCACGGGTCCGTGCTCGGCTCCGGCGTGGGTGTCGACGACTGCTTACACCGGTGGTGCGGTGGTCAGCTACAACGGCCACAAGTGGACTGCGAAGTGGTGGACCCAGGGCGACATCCCCGGCAATAACGGCCAGAACGTCTGGACTGACGACGGCGCCTGCTAGCGCCCCTTGCTCCTCCCCGAAACTTTCTTTCCCCTCATTCGGAGAGCATCCATGCGCAGATCCCGAAAGGCCTTCATGGCGGTCGGGACGGCCGCGGCGGTCATCATGGGCACCGCCATCGCCGTCCTGGGCACCGGCCTCGCGTCGGCCGCGCCGACCAACACCACGGGCGCCCCGGCGACCTCGGGCGGTCTGAAGATCGCCTACTTCGACCAGTGGTCGATCTACCAGAACGCCTTCTACCTCAAGAACCTCGACTCGCAGGGCATCGCGGGCAAGCTCGACTACCTGATCTACGACTTCGAGAACATCGACCCGACGAACCTGAGCTGCTTCGAGACCACCAAGGCGACCGACCCGGATCCGGCCGGGGAGAGCGACCCGAACGCCGGTGACGGCGCCGGTGACTCCTTCGCCGACTACCAGAAGTCCTTCGACTCCACGACCTCGGTCGACGGCACCGCCGACGCGTTCGGCATGCCGATCGTCGGCAACTTCCACCAGCTTCAGGAGCTGGAGAAGAAGTACCCGAACCTCAAGGTCGAGGTCTCCCTCGGCGGCTGGACGTACTCGAAGTACTTCTCCGACGTGGCGGCCACCGCGGCGTCCCGGCAGAAGTTCGTCTCCAGCTGCATCGACATGTTCATCAACGGCAACATCCCGTCCCAGGGCGGCTACGGCGGCGCCGGGACCGCCAAGGGCATCTTCTCCGGATTCGACATCGACTGGGAGTACCCGGGTTCCCCGGGCCACGTGGGCAACCACGTCTCCGCAGCGGACACCGCCAACTACACGGCACTGCTCCAGGAATTCCGCAACGAGCTGAACACCGCCGGCGCGGCCAACGGCAAGAACTACACGCTGTCGGCAGCGCTTCCGTCCGGTCAGGACAAGATCAGCAAGATCCAGACCAACCAGATCGGCCAGTACCTGACCTTCGGCGACGCGATGACGTACGACATGTACGGCGCCTGGAACGCGACGGGTCCGGCCGACGAGCAGGATCCGCTGTATGCGAACCCGAACTCGCCCGAGTCGAAGATCGCGCCCGGAAACGAGACGTACAGCGTCGACAACGCGGTCAGGGCATGGACCGTCGGTGATTCCCAATACGGCATCCCAGGCGGGTTCCCGGCGAACAAGCTCACCATCGGCGTCCCGTTCTATTACCGAGGCTGGACCGGGGTATCGGCCGGTTCGAACCACGGCTTGTACGGGACCGCGACCGGACCATCGGCCGGAATGACGGACTCGGGCAACGTGCCGGGCATCGCGATGTACAAGGAGATCACCAACATCGTCGCCAACTCAGCGGACACCTACTGGGACCCGGTGACGCAGTCGGCCTACTTCTATGACGGCAGCAACTTCTACGGCGGCGAGTCGGCCCAGTCGATCCAGGCCCGGGCGGACTACCTGCACTGCAACGGCCTGGCCGGCGCGATGATGTTCTCGCTGTACGACCTCGACCCCGCGTCGACGCTCTTCAACGACACGGTCAACGATGTCAACGGCTCCGCGGCCAGCTGCCCGGCTGCGCCGCCGAGCACTTCGCCCAGCGCCTCGCCGACCGGCGGGCAGGGTTCGCCGAGCGCGAGCCCGTCCACGTCGCCGTCCGCATCGTCGACCGGTGGTACCGGTTCGTGCTCGGCTCCGGCGTGGGTGTCGACGACTGCTTACACGGGTGGTGCGGTGGTGAGCTACAACGGTCACCAGTGGACTGCGAAGTGGTGGACGCAGGGCGATATCCCGGGCAACAACGGTCAAGGCGTCTGGACTGACGACGGCTCTTGCGGCGGCGGTCCTTCGCCGTCCGCATCGTCGACCGGGGGCACGGGTTCGTGCTCGGCTCCGGCGTGGGTGTCGACGAGTGTGTACACCGGTGGTGCGGTGGTGAGCTACAACGGTCACCAGTGGACTGCGAAGTGGTGGACGCAGGGCGACATCCCGGGCAACAACGGCCAGGGTGTGTGGACCGACGACGGCCCCTGCTGAGCAAGACGCTGTTGACGAGGTACGAGGTCGATTAAGTACGAGTCTGAATAGTTAAGAGCGGTCTACAGGACGCTCAACCCGGCCGGTGCGAGTGCGGTGACGACGTTCGTTGCCGCACTCGCATCGGCTTTGACGTGCCCCTTCCTCGGGCGCCACACCTGTTAAACAACTTCCCCACGAGCTTGACGCCGCAGAGATTTACGAGTTAAATCACGATTCGAAATTAACAAACTCGGGCGACGGACGCCGGCCGCAGAAGCGGCCCGGCCAGGGTCGGCCCGTCATGACTCCGTTCGGCGCGGCGGTCTCCCACTCACGAACAGAAGAGATCAGTCATGCGATTGACTCGGACCAAAATAGTCCTGGCCGCGGCCCCCCTCGTCACCGGCGGCTTGCTGTACGGCGTCGCCCAGTTCGCCACAAGCGCGGTCGCCGCAACGGCCACCGGCCAGATCACCGGATATCAGGGCCTGTGCCTGGACGTGCGCGCGGCCAACAACGCCGACGGCACGCCGGTCCAGGTTTACACCTGCAACGGCACCGGCGCGCAGTCCTGGACCGTGGACAACTCGAGTAACACCGTCCAAGCGCTCGGTAAGTGCCTGGACGTGACCGGCGCCGGCACCGCCAACGGCACGAAGGTGCAGCTGTACACCTGCAACGGCACTGGTGCACAGGTCTGGCAACCCCAGTCCAACGGTGAACTCCTCAACCCCAACTCCGGCAAGTGCCTGGACGACACCGGATTCGGCGGCTCCGGCACCCAGGTCCAGATCTGGGCCTGCGCCGACAGCAGCAACCAGCAGTGGCAGGTCCCGGCGCCCAGCGGTGGGAACCCGAGCGGCAGCCCGAGCCCGAGCCCGAGCGGCACCGGCGGCGGGGGCGGCACCCCGAACTTCGGCTCGAACGTGATCATCTTCGATCCGTCGCAGTCGACTTCGACGATGCAGAACGAGATCAACTCGGTCTTCAACAGCCAGCAGACCAGTGAGATGGGCACCAACCGCTACGCGCTGCTGTTCAAGCCGGGCACGTACAACCTCGACGTGCCGGTCGGCTTCTACACCCAGGTGCTCGGGCTCGGCCAGAACCCGTCACAGGTGAATATCACCGGCGGCGGCGTGCACGCGGACGCCAACTGGAACGGCGGCAACGCGACCATCAACTTCTGGCGGGACGCGGAGAACCTGACCACGAGCCCGTCCTCCGGCAACACGGTGTGGGCCACCTCTCAGGCCACTCCGCTGCGCCGCCTGGACGTCAACGGCTCGCTGGCGCTGTCGCTCAACGGCTGGTCCTCCGGCGGCTTCATCGGCGACACGAAGGTCACCGGGCAGGTCAACTCCGGCAGCCAGCAGCAGTACATGCTGCGCAACGACAACTTCGGCAGCTGGACCGGTTCGAACTGGAACATGGTGTTCGTCGGCTCCACCGGCGTGCCCGGCCAGAGCTTCCCCACCTACACCACCGTGGGTAGCACGCCGACCATCTCGGAGAAGCCGTACCTGTACATCGACTCTTCCGGCAACTACAACGTGTTCGTGCCCGGCAACCGCAACAACGCGTCGGGCACCAGCTGGTCCACCGGCGGCAACACGGCCGGCACCTCGCTGCCGATCAGCGACTTCTACCTGGCCCACCCCGGTGACAGCGCCGCGACCATCAACGCGCAGCTGTCCGCCGGCAAGGACCTGATCTTCACCCCGGGCATCTACAACAACCTCGGCGGCACGATCAACGTCAACAACCCCGACACCGTCGTGCTCGGCATGGGTATGGCGACTCTGGTGTCGAGCAACGGCGCCCCGGTGATCAGCGTCGCGGACGTCAACGGCGTGCGCATCGGCGGCATCATCGTCGACGCCGGAACGACCAATTCGCCGGTGCTCGTGCAGGTCGGCCCGCGCGGATCGAGCGCGAGCCACGCGTCCGACCCGACGGTCCTGTCCGACGTGTTCGCCCGCATCGGCGGCGCCACGGTCGGCCGCTCGACCGAGACGCTGGAGATCAACAGCAACAACGTGATCACCGACGACCTGTGGCTGTGGCGGGCAGACCACGGCAACGGCGGAACGGTCGGCTGGAACACGAACACGGCCGCCAACGGCCTGGTGGTCAACGGCGCCAACGTCACCACGTACGGCCTGGCCGTCGAGCACTACCAGCAGACGCAGGTGCAGTGGAACGGCAGCGGTGGAAAGGACTACTTCTACCAGAGCGAAATGCCGTACGACGTGCCGAACCAGGGCGCGTGGATGAACGGCGGCAGCCGCGGCTTCGCGTCGTTCAACGTGGCCGGCTCGGCGAGCAACTTCCAGGGCTACGGACTGGGTGTGTACTGCTACTTCAGCTCCAACCCGAGCGTGGTCGCCGACAACGCGATCACCTCGTCGGCCTCCGGCGCCAGCTGGCACGACATGGTGACCGTCTCGCTCGGCGGCACCGGCACGATCCAGAACATCATCAACGGCACCGGCGGAACGGTGAACGGTGGAAACACTGTCGCCGACCTGACGAGCTACCCGTGATGCCGATCCTTCGGAACAGCTGAATCCGAAGTCGGATAAGCACCCGGCCCCGCACGGCACCTGCCGTGCGGGGCCGGGTCCGTGTCATGGGTACGACTCTTATAGGCAGGCTGCGTCATCGCGCCGCTGAGAGGCTCACAGACGTCCGTATATCGGCCCGCTGCGGCCCCGAAGGCGGGGCGAGAGAAGCGCGCGACAGCGGCAAATAAGGCACTCCTCGCGGTCGCCTCGCCGCCGCCCGACACGTCTCAAGCAGCGCTATGCGACAGCCGCAAGGTATTCGCACGCGGCGGCACGAAAAGACCCGCGGCGGGGGCTGGATGCCACCGCCGCGGGCCTTCTCGCTTGTTGCGCTTACTCGACTTGCTCCACTCACATCTCTATACGGGTTTTGCGGTTACGGCAGGCTCCAGGACTGGTTCGAGTTGCCGGAGCAGGCCCAGATCTGGGCCTGGGTGCCGGAGCCGCCCCAGCCGGTGTCGTCGAGGCACTTGCCGGAGTTGGGGTTGAGGTATGAGCCGTTGGATTGGTGCACCCAGGTTTGTGCGCCGGTGCCGTTGCAGTCGTAGAGGTCGACCTTCGTGCCGTTCGCGGTGCCGGCGCCGTTGACGTCGAGGCACTTGCCGAGGGTTTGGAGCTGGTTGCTGGAGGTCAGGGTCCAGTTCTGCGCGTTGGTGCCGTTGCAGGTGTAGACCTGGATCGGGTTGAAGTTCGTGGTCGAGGCCGACCGGTCATCCAGGCACAGGCCGTTGTAGGCCAGCTTGACCGGACCGGAGCCGGGCGGAGGCGGCGGGGGCGGCGGGCTTCCGCCACCGGTGATCTGGTTGAAGATGCTCGAGTAGGCGTATCCGTCGCCCTTGTCGTAGCCGTCGACCTCCCAGAACGAAAGCTCCTGGACGCCGTTGGACGCCGCGAAGCTCTCCAGGCTCTGCGCGTCGCTCTGCGAGAAGACCGTGCCGTCGTCGTTGGTGCCGGCGATCGGGGTCAGGCCCATCATCCCGTACGCCGCGGAGGTGGAGATCCCGTACAGGCCCGCCAGCTGGCCCGCGGTGTCCTGCGCGGCGGATTCGGCGTCGGCGAGGTCGTTGGACCCGCCGCCGAAGTCCATCGTCATGATGTTGACGACGCTGACCTTGACGCCCTGAGCCTGTGCGTCCTGCAGCAGCGCGTACTCCGAGCCGTTGCCGGTCGGCAGGCCGTTCGGCGCGACGGCGAGGGTGAAGTCGACCTGCACGTTCGGGTTCTGCCGCTGCAGCGCGGCCAGCGCCTGGTCGCGCCGGGTGGTGGACGACGTGTCGCTCAGCGTGCCGCCTTCGATGTCGAAGTCGAGCCGGTTGACCCCGGTGCTGTTGACGATGTTGGCGTACGCGGAGGTCAGCGACGAGACGTTCGTACAGGTCTGAGCCAGCTCACCGCCGGACGCGCCGCCGGAGGAGATGATGACCTGTCCGCCCTGCGACTGCAGTTGGCTGATCTCCGAGTTGAAGGTGGTCACACCGCCGCCGTCGGCCTCCCAGTACGGCGTGCAGCCGGACTGCGGGATGAGGAAGGCCAGGGTGTAGTACTTCAGGCCGGTCGTGCTCATGTCGGCCTGCATGTCGCCGACATCGCCGGTGCTGACCTGGAGGTAGGGCGCGGCGTAGTGCGCGGGGAACGACGGTCCCGCGGCGCTCGCGGACGTGCTGAAGACGGCCACGCCCGCACCGGCGAGCAGGGGCGCGGTGGCCGCCAGAAGTGCGATATTTCGTCGTCGAGCCTTCATCGGCGCAACCTTTCAAGGGGGGCGTAAGCCCGCCGAGGGAAAAGTAAGCGGCCTGCCGGACATGGCGATCCGGAGCCGTGACCGCTGCGCCGAGCGGCAGTGACGGTGAGAGGCGCGCTGCCCGCACTTCTCACCGGACTTAATATGCGTCGTGATTAAACTCGTAAACTAGGCTCTGGTCAAGACATCTGACGAGAGTGGTCTATACCGCTTCGACGCGAGCCGGCGCCGGGACGGGCGAACTCGCCGCAATCGCCGCCCGGCGGGGACACTGGGGGCATAAGCGGTGCCGCGCGACCAGGCGGAGGGAGGTGGCGGCCGTGCGTTTTCCAGGGCTCGGCGCGCTCAGCCCGAGGCGCCGATTGTTCGTCGCGCTGTCGCTGGTCGCGATCCTTGCCGCCGTCTGCGCCGCGGTGGCGCCGTCCGTCGTGGCAGACCTCGCAGACAACCCGCCGTCGACGGCGGGATACCCGGCGCAGGATCAGCCTGGCCCCGTGTTGCTCGTTCCGGGATACGGGGGAGACACCAGCTCGCTGACCGTGCTGGCCGACCGGATCCGGGCGACTGGGCGGCAGGCGACCGTCGTCTCGCTCCCGGACGGCGGGATCGGCGACATCGCCGTCCAGGCCGGCGTGCTCAACGGGTACGTGAACGCCGCGCTGCGCGGCGCGTCCTCCGTGGACATCGTCGGCTACTCGGCCGGGGGAGTCGTCACCCTGCAATGGCTCGAGCAGTATCAGGGGGCGAGCAAGGTGCGCCGGGTGGTCACCTTCGGCTCGCCGTTCCAGGGCACCACGCTCGCGTCTGCCGGGGCGGCGCTGGGTCCGGCCGTCTGCCCCACCGCGTGCCAGCAGCTTATCCCCGGAAGCAGCCTGCTGACTCGGCTGGGCGACACGGTGCCGAGTGCCGGTCATCCGCCGTGGCTCTCGCTGTGGACCACGGCGGACCAGACGGTCGTCCCGCCCGACTCGGCGCGGCTCGGCGGCGCGGTCAACGTGCCCCTGCAGTCGGTCTGTCCCGACGACCAGTCCGCGCACGGCGACCTGCCGACCGACGACCTGGTGATCGGCCTGGTGCTGCGGGACCTCGGGACCGCGCCGCCGGTCACGCCGACCGCCGCTGACTGCTCGGCGCTGCGCGCGCTCAGCCGGTGACGTCCTTGGAGGCGAAGTTCGCCCACGCGAGCCCGAGGAAGACGGCCGCGTAGACCGCTTGGATCGCTAATCCCCGCTGGACGTCGTGCCAAAGGATCGGCTGGCGGAACAGGTCGATCCAGGCCAGCCAGTAGTTCGTGGGCAGATACGGGCGGATCGCCGATGCGGCGTCCAGCGTCGCCAGCACCTCGCTGGTGACCAGCGCCGCGAGCGCGCCGAGCGCCGCGCCCAGCGCCGAATCGGTGACGGTGGACAGGAAAAGGGCGATCGCCGCGACGCCCAGCATCGACACCGTGATGTACCCGATGCCGTATGCGACCCGCTCGCCCAGCTGCGCCGTCGTCAGCGGAGTGCCGGACAGCGACGTGGAGATCGTGCCGCCGATCGACGTGCCGGTCACCGGCGACGCGATCGAGCCCGCCGACGCGGACGACGACACGGGCCTCAAACCGCCGCTGCCGAACGCGAGCACCCCGGTGATGTACGAGGTCACCGCCACCAGGATGACCGCCACGAGCACGAACGACATGGTGCCGATGAGCTTGGCGAGCAGAAGGCGGGTACGGGCGACCGGGCGCGTCAACAGATATCGCAGCATGCCGGTGGACGCCTCACCCGCCACCGCGTCGCCGGACAGGACGGCCACGGAGACGGGGAGGAACACCGGCAGGACGATCGCCAGTCCGGCCGCCGGGTAGAGCGAGCCGTCCGAGAGCACCGCGGACAGGAACGCAGGACCCTGACCGGGCTGCGGGGCCAGCTTCGTCACCGCGACGAAGACCGCGACCAGGACGGGCAGGCCGCACAGCAGGGTCAGCACCATCCAGGTGCGCGGCCGCCGGGCGATGCGCAGCAGTTCGACGCGGATCATGAAGCGTCCTGCGCGGTCGTGATGTCCGGCGTAGCTGCATCTGCACCGTCTGGCGCGGTCTCACCATCCGGCGTCGTGGCATCGTCTGGCACCGCGGAACCATTCGGCGGCGCGGACCTGCCCGCGTCCGGCGCGTCGAACCGGTCCGCGCTGGGTCCGGTCGCGTTCATCACCAACTCCTCGAGCGACCGGCGCTCCCGCACCATCTCCTCGACCCGCAGCCCTGCCCCGACCAGCCTCGCGTTGAGTTCCGCCGCATCCGGCGCGCGCACCACGAGCCGGTCGCCCTCGCGCACGTCCACCTTGCCGTCCAGCAACGCGGCGGCCTGCTCGGCGTCCGGAGTACGCAGCAGCACCCGATCGGTCGGCGCCCGGAGCCGGTCTAGCTCGTCCTGGATGACCAGCCGCCCCCGGTCCAGGACGCCGACGCGCGTGCAGAGCTGCTCGATCTCGCCGAGCAGGTGGCTGGAAAGCAGGACCGTGACACCGTCGCTGTTGAGCTCGATCAGCAGGTCGCGGATCTCCCGGATGCCGCGCGGGTCCAGGCCGTTGGTCGGTTCGTCCAGGATCAGCAGCTGCGGGCGGCGCAGCAGCGCGGCCGCGAGGCCGAGCCGCTGCCGCATCCCCAGCGAATACGCGCGCACCGGCCTGCGGTCGATCCCGCCGAGCCCGACGCAGTCGAGGGCGTCGTCTATTCGTGCCTTGCGGGTGCGCCGCCCGCCGGTCGCGTCGCCCGGCCCGGCCGCGTCGAGCAGCGCCAGATTCGCCCGCCCGGACAGGTATCCGTACGCCGCCGGGCCCTCGATGAGCGAGCCGATCCGCGGGAGCACCCGGGCGGCCCGGCGCGGGATGGGCTCGCCCGCCACCTCGATCTCGCCGCTTGTGGCGAAGATCAGGGCCAGCAGCATCCGCAGCAGGGTCGTCTTGCCCGAGCCGTTCGGCCCGAGCAGTCCGTAGCGATCGCCCTCGCGTACGTCGAGGTCGACGCCGTCCACGGCCACGACCGCGCCGAAGCGCTTGGTCACCTGGTGGGTGGTGATCACTGTGCCGGGCACCTCCGAACGATCAGCGGCGCCTGGCCGGGCAGAGCGCCGCTGGGAGCCGTACTGGGAGCGGCGCCGCCTGGCGAGACGCCGCCGGGCGCCGGCGCCGCCTGCACACCGGTCGCCGGCTGCGGAGGCCCGAAGCCGCCGAAGGCGCGGCACAGTGCCGCCGGGAACGCGTCCCGCTCGTAGGTGAGCAGATCGCCGGCGGCTCGCACCAGCACGTCCGGCGTGGTGAACCCGGCCAGCAGGAAGACCTGATCGAACCGCTGCCCTCTGGCAATCACCACGGACAACAGCGGCGTCTGGATCAACCGGCCCGTGCCCGAAGCGCCGACGCCCCCGTTGCCGAAGGTCACCGGCGCCGCCCCACCGCTCGTGGCGGCGGACATGGCGGAATCGCCCAGTCGGTCGCCGAGGTAGAGCGCTGCGAAGGTGGAGAACCCGGACCCGTAGCCCGACACCGCCGCGCCGTAGCCCGCCAGCGAGGCCGACGCGGGCAGCCCGGCCAGCGAGGTCGGCAGCGGAACCAGGGCCCGATTGTCGAGCAGCGACGTGATGTCCGACGTGGTCGCGGTGGCGACCGGCAGGCCCGGGGCAGGGAGGAAGGTCACGTCAGAGGCCGCCGGCTCGGTCAGCTGCACGTCGAGGAACCGGGTGGTCAGCTCCGCCCTCGCCGCTCCGCGCGCGTACACCGCAACTTGCAGCGGCACCCCCGTCGCCGGATCGGCCCAGATATCGATCCGCCCGATCGTGCTGTCCGCCGACGCCGGACGGATCTCCAGCCCTGCCGCGGAGATCCCGGCCACCTTGAGCGGCGCCAGCGCGGAGAGCCGGTCGGACGGTCCAGCCGTGTGCAGCAGCCGCAGACCGAGCTGCGCGGGCACGAAGTCCTGCGGGCGCGGAAGCCGGATGGACGGATTGCCCACGACCTGGGTGATCTGGCCGGTCTCGAAGTCCCAGGAGTCGGTCCCGAAAGGGGTCTGATACATGTCCTGCTCGCCGGTCAGCCCGTCCACGTCCGTGCGCCACGCGTCCGGCCCGGCGAACCAGGTGCGGATTGAGGTGACCCCGCCGAGCAGCGAGCTGACAGCGCCGAGCTGCGGCAATGCGGGCACGTCCAGGGCCCCGGCGCTGGAGACCAGGCCCTGATACGGGTGGTCGGCCGCGGCCAGAATCCGCGCCTTTAGCGCCGTCGGGGCGACCGGAGCCGCCGAGACCGGGAGCGCGCCGATGACGCCCGGCAACGCGCACAGCGCGGCGATCCCGGCCCCGACAGCAGTCCATCTGCGGAATGTGTCGCGGCGGACAACGCTCACCCGTCCACGATAGGCCGGGTCCCCGCTCCGGGGTGTCCCGGAGCGGGGGCGGTAAGCACCGCGTAAGGCATCCGCGATTCCGCTCGATTCCGTGCAGGCGTCAGTGCAGCAGCGCGAGCGTGTTCGTCGCGTCGTCCACGAAGTAGACGTTGTCGCTGCCCACGGGAGCCAGGCCGAAGAGCGCCCCGGCACCGGCCGGGCTTCCGGAGGAGTCGAGCTGAACCTTCTGCACCTGCATGCCCGCGGGAGTGGTGGCCACCAGGTTCCCGTCGCCCGCGTTCACGGTGAGGATCGAGTCGTCGTGCCCGATGGCCAGTCCGAGCGGCGAGTTCAGCCAGCCGCCCGACGTCACCGTCGTTCCGGTGCCGGCGCTGTCGGAGCGCCACGGCGCGTTCGGGATCGCGGCGATCCGGTTGCCCACGGTGTCGGCGACGTAGAGCGTCCCGTTCTGCGCGAGTCCGACGCCGGTGGGGCCGACGACCAGAGCCGCAGGGTCGCTGTGCTCACCGAAGCCGGAGCCGATGACGTCCCGGTCGACCACGCGCGGCGCGTCGTCGCCGGAGATCGTGAGGGTGAGGCGCAGGACGGTGCCGTGGTCGACGGTCGCGCCGCCCGCGTTCACCGTGCCGTTCAGCACGTTGGTCACGAACAGCTGGGCCACCGAGCCGAGGTCGAGGGCGGTCATGTCCCACGGACCGTTGATTCCGTGGCCTGCGATGGTCTCCCGCACGGTGCCGTGGTCGTCGAGCACGAGCAGGCAGCCGGCCTTCGCGGTGGCCGCGGTGCCGTCAGAGGTGGGCAGCGAGCCGACTATCACCCAGCCTGAGCGTAGCGCGACCAGCGCGGTGGTCAGGCCCACCCCGCCCGGACAGTCGCCCGGCAGGTGCATCGCGTCGATCTGGGCGAACGTGCTCACCGAGCCGCCGGGGGAGACCTGCATGATCGTGGTCCCGGTGCCCTGGAGGTTCGCGGAGTCGTTGAAGTTGCTGACCAGGACGTTCCCGGCGTGCAGGGCTCCGGCAGATTCGGGCACCACGGCCACGCCGTAGGGGTTCACGTCCCCGTTGGCCGGGACGGTCGAGGCGAGGGTCGTGGGCGGTCCGCTGTCCACGACGGCGCCCGCAGCGAAGGCGGGCGGCGCCGCCGTGGCCGCCGCCAGCGCCGCCGCGAAGCCCGCGGCGGCGAGAAAAGAGGTGTAACGCGTTCGTCGTACCATGGCGCACTCCATTCGTACGGAACGGACCGACGCCGCCGTGGGGTGGTTGACGTGGGGCGATGCCGGTGCCGGACATGTATTCGCGCAGCGTGAAGCGTGCTCACCGGCTCGGCGAAACCCCCCCGAGACGGGTGTGACTCAACGGAAACGGATCTGAAAGCCACTACGGTTCAGTACGGCGGCGGCTGAACCGCGGCCCGCGAACGATCCGTTTCCTTGGTATGAGGGGAACAGCGACGGCGGGCGCAGCGCGATCCGATACGGCGCGATCGGGCGCGCCGCTGCCCGCCGTTGTCTGGCTCTTCCGACTTCTGACGGCGGCCGGTCTCGCCGTGGACGCCTACGTTCACGCGGATCTCGCCGCCAACTACGATCCGATTCGGCAGAGCATCAGCCAGGGCGACCTTTTCCGGATCGAAGCGGGAGTCGCCTCGGCGGCGGCGCTGCTGATCCTGCTCACCGCGAGCCGGGTGGTGTGGGCGGTGGTGTTTCTCATCGCGGCCAGCGCGCTCGGGGCCATCCTGCTCTACCGCTACGTCAACGTGGGCACGCTCGGGCCGCTGCCGAACATGTACGAGCCCATATGGTTCACAAAGAAGGTCGTCACGGTGGTGGCCGAAGGCGTGGCAACCGCCACGGCACTCCTCGGCTTCGCCGTAGTGGCGGCGCGGGGGAGCTCCCTTCCTCGCCGAACCAGCCGGCCAGCTTCCCGGCCCGACTGACCGCGCGCAGCCGCCGCTCGGCCTGCTCGCGCACCGCGGCCGAAGCGACGATCAGCAGTCGGTCGCCGATCTCGAGGCGGGTGTTCGGTCCGGGCACGAAGCCGCGCCCGTCGCGCACGATCAGCGCGAGACTGGCCTCCTTCGGCAGCCGCAGCTCGAACAGCTCAATCCCGTGCAGGCGCGAGTCGCTTGGGATTCGGGCCTGCAAAAGGTCGGCGTGCAGGTCCTCGAGCGGTGCGGCCTCGACGTCGATCTCCTGCGTTTCGAGCACGGTGAACACGCCGAGCCGGCGCGCCGCCCACGGCAGGGTCGGGCCCTGCACCAGGGTGAAAACGCCGACGATGAGGAATACGAGGTCGAACAGGCGGGATGCCCCCGGCACCCGCGCGCTCACCGGGATCGTCGCCAGCACGATCGGCACCGCTCCGCGCAGCCCGGCGTAGGACAGGAACGCCTGCTGCCGCCAGGGAACGCGGAAGGGGAGTGTGCAGACCAGCACGGCGGCGGGCCGGGCCAGCACGATCAGCACCAGGCCCGCGACGATGGCCGGCCAGATCTGCGCGGGCAGCCGGGAGGGCGAGACCAGCAGCCCGAGCATGACGAACAGGCCGATCTGCGCGAGCCAGGCGATGCCCTCGGCGAATCCCCGGGTGGCGGCGCGGTGCGGAAGCCGGATGTTTCCCAGCGTCAGCGCGGATACGTAGACGGCGAGGAAACCGCTGGCGTGCGCGGCCGCCGCGGCACCGTAACCCGCGACGATCAAAGCGAGCACGGCAATCGGGTAGAGGCCGGAGGCGGGCAGCGCCACCCGCCGCAGCCCGGCGGCACCGAGCAGCCCGACCGCGAGTCCGATCGCAGCGCCGAAAGCCAGCTGGTAGACCACTTCCCCGACGATCACCAGGCCCGAGGGAGCATGCCCGCCGGTCGCGCTCAGCAGCGTGACCGCCAGCACGGACGGCGGATCGTTGAGGCCTGATTCGCCCTCCAGCACGCCGGAAAGGGCAGGCGGCAGCGGGAGTCTTCGCAGGACGGAGAACACGGCGGCGGCGTCGGTCGGGGCGAGTACCGCGCCGAGCAGAAGCGCCTGCCGCCATCCGAGCCCGAAGATCCCGTACGCCGCCCCGGCGACGAACACGGCAGTGATCGCGACCCCGACCGTCGCCAGCAGGAAGGCGGCAGGAGCCCCGGCACGGGCGTGCGACAGGTTGGTAGTGAGCCCGCCCTCCGCAAGGATCAGCACGAGCGCGCTCAGCCCAAGCGCCTCGGCGAGTCCAGGGTCGGAGAAGCGGATCCCGAGCCCCGACTCGCCCAAAACGAGCCCGAGCCCGAGGAAGACCAGCAGACCCGGCAGCCCGACACCGTGCGCGACCCGGGCCGCCGCGATCGCCGCGATCACGACCAGCGCCCCGACCAGCAGGATCAGGTCGAGGTTCGCGGGCCTCACGGCCCGTCCCGAACGCCGTCGCGCCCAGCTGCCCGGCCGTCCATTCCGACTCCTCCCGGGCCAGTCGCTCACGCACGCCGCCGCCACGCTACCCACGCCACCATCGTGCGGTGTTTCGACGTTTTGACGATAACCGTCGCCCCGACCCCTTGCCCCGCGCTTGACGTTCGAGTCTGGTTGAAGGTTTACCGTCGACACGTGGACGGTTATCGGATTTCCCAACTGGCCGAGCGCGCCGGAGTCCCCGCGACCACCCTGCGCTTCTACGAGAGCGCGGGCCTTCTCCCGGCCGGTCGGACCGCCTCCGGTTACCGGATCTACGGCGAGGACGCGATCGAGCGGCTGGGATTCATCGGCGCGGCGAAGCGGCTGGGTCTCTCGCTGGAGGAGATCGCCGAACTGCTCGAAGTCTGGGAAACCGGCCCCTGCGCGGACGTGCGCGACGAAATGCGGGAACGCCTCGTCGCGAGGATAAGCGAAGCGGAGCGCCGCGCCGCCGAACTCGCCGCGTTCACGGCCGCCGTCCATCGGGCGGTCGACCATCTCGACGCGTTGCCCGACCGGTCCGAGCGCTGCGGAGCTGAGTGCTGCCCGCCCAGCGCCGATCAGTCCGATGAGCAGCTCAGGGTCGGGGCGCGCCGGTCCGCGTTGATCTCGGGTTGCCCGCCCAGCCTCGACCAGTCCGATCAGCAGCCCGCGCGGACGGCGGAGATTGAGCGCTGGCGGACGGCGCCCGTCGCCTGCTCACTGTCCAGCCTGGGCGAGCGCGATGAGCGCGCCGCGCAGTGGACGGCACTGCTCGTCGGCGCATCGAGGACGCGGATCAGCGATGGCGTACGTCTCACCTTGCCCGCCGAGCGTGCGGCGCGGATTGCCGAGCT
>NZ_DASZGI010000250.1:0-23977 GCF_035938995.1 Actinocrinis sp. | reverse complement strand
CCCAGCTTCCGCGCCGCATCCAAGCAGGCGAGCATCGTCGCCCGGCCATAGCCGCGCCCGCGCACCTCTTCGGCGACCACCAGGTCGTAGACGTACGCCTCCACCTTGACAGCCCGCATCCGCAGCACCAGCCACAGGACGCCGACGGGCTGCTCCGTCGCCTCGTCGCGCACCGTGAACAGCAACTGGTCCGGTGTCGCCAGACCGTCCGGGAGCAGCTGCGCATGGTCGGCTCGGGACAGCTCCACCGCTTCGTGCGGCTCCCAGTCGCCCGAGAGCACCTTCTGGTGCGCGTACTCGCGGATCGCCGGCTCCAGATAGCGGCCGAACTCCGCCGCCGTCATCGGGTCGAGCCGCACCCGCGGCCGGGCCGGCTCGCCCGTCGGGGCGACGGGCTCCCTCACGCTTGCCGCTTCCACTTCCTCTTCCACCCGCAAGACCGTACCCGGTCGCGCGGCGTGCCAAAGTAGAGCCTGTGACGGAAATGAGCGAGCCGAGCCAGAAACGGACCGCGTCCGCCACGCGGCGGGCGAGTGCCAGCCGGTCGGCCACGGTACGCCGCCTCGAGAAGGCCACCGGGTCCCTGGCCAACGCGGCCATCGGGCGGATGGAACAAAAGTTCGCCTGGTACCGCAACATGCCGCCGGAGAACCGCTCGTGGGTCGGGCTCGTCGCGCAGGCCGGGATCGCCGCCTTCACCGAGTGGTACCGCCACCCCGACCAGCGGGCCGCCGTCTCCGCCGACGTCTTCGGCACCGCGCCGCGCGAGCTGACCAGGGCCGTCACCCTCCAGCAGACCGTGCAGATGGTGCGCACCACCATAGAAGTGGTCGAGGACCGCATCCCCGAACTGGCCGAGAACGAGGAAGAAGAGCACATGCTGCGCGAGGGCATGCTGCGCTACTCCCGGGAGATCGCCTTCGCCACCGCCCAGGTCTACGCGCAGGCCGCCGAGCTGCGCGGCGCCTGGGACGCCCGGCTCGAGGCCCTGGTCGTGGACGCGCTGCTGCGCGGCGAGGCGGACGACGCGGTCCGCTCCCGCGCCGCCGCGCTCGGCTGGGGCGCCCACAGCGACATCGTGGTCATCGTCGGCACCGCCCCCCAGGACGACGCCGAGGCGGTGGTCGACGCGATGCACCGGGCCGGCCGGCACGCCAAGCTGGCCGTGCTCGCCGGGGTGCAGGGCGACCGGCTGATCGCGATCGTCGGCGGCGTGGACGGCGACCCGCCCGCCGCCGTGCGCCCACTGGCCGGGCAGTTCGGCGCCGGGCCCGTCGTGGTCGGCCCGATCGTCAGCGACCTGACGGCCGCCTCCCGGTCCGCCGGCGCCGCGCTGTCCGGACTGCACGCCTGCGCGGCCTGGCCGGACGCCCCGCGCCCGGTGTCCGCCGACGACCTGCTGCCCGAGCGGGCGCTGGCCGGGGACGAGGTCGCGCGCATCGTGCTGGTGGAGGAGATCTACAGGCCGCTGGCCGAAGCCGGGTCGGCGCTGCTCGAGACATTGTCGGTTTATCTGGAGCAGGCCGCATCCCTCGAGGCCGCCGCGCGGATCCTCTTCGTGCACCCGAACACCGTGCGCTACCGGCTTAGACGGGTGACCGACATCACAGGCTTGACGCCCGCTCAGGCGCGCTCCGCTTTCACGCTCCAAGTGGCGCTCGTGCTGGGACGACTCGCCGAGCCCGCCAAGCCTTTGTAGGATTCCTACAAGATCGCGGGTTGCATCTTCGTCGCTGTGCCCAGCGCCATCCGGGGGGCGGTTCCCCGGAAGATGGAAGGGTGCTCGTACTCGTCGCTCCCGGCCAAGGGGCCCAGTCCCCCGGCTTCCTCGCGCCCTGGCTCGACCTGCCCGGCGTAGCCGACCGCCTCGCCTGGTGGTCCGCCGTGGCCGACCTCGACCTGGTGCACTACGGCACCGAGGCGGACGCCGACACCATCCGGGACACCGCGATCGCGCAGCCGCTTCTCGTCGCCTCTGGAGTGGTCGCCGCCCTCGCCCTCTTCCCGCACCCCGCCGAGGCCTACCGCGTCGTGGGCGCCGCCGCCGGGCACTCGGTCGGCGAGCTGACCGCCGCGGCCGGCACCGGCGCGATCACCGTCGAATCGGCCATGACGCTGGTGCGCGAGCGCGGCCGGGCGATGGCCGAGGCCGCCGCGGTCACCGAGACCTCGATGACCGCGATCCTGGGCGGCGACCGCGACGAGGTGCTGGCGAAGATCGCCGAGTACGGCCTGACCGCCGCGAACGACAACGGCGCCGGACAGATCGTCGCCGCCGGCACCGTCGAGCAGCTGGCCGCCTTCCACGCCGATCCGCCCGCGAAGGCCCGGCTGCGCGCGCTGTCCGTGGCCGGGGCGTTCCACACCAAGCACATGGACTCCGCGGTGGACCGGATGGCGCTGCTCGCCCGCGGCGTCCCGGCCCGCGACCCGCGCATCCCGTACATCTCCAACCGCGACGGCGCCGTGGTGCACTCCGGCCGCGAGCTCGTCGAGCGACTGGTACAGCAGGTCGCGAGCCCGGTGCGGTGGGATCTGTGCATGCAGACGATGGGCGAGCTCGGGGTGACCGGCGTGCTCGAGGTGCCGCCGGCCGGCACGCTGACCGGCTTGGTCAAGCGGGCGCTGCCGGGCGTGGAGACCTTCGCCCTCAAGACCCCGGACGACCTCGACGCCGCGCGCGCCTTCGTGGCCCGGCACGGTGTCGCCGGCCACTCGATGGCCAACTCCCCGACCTGGCGCCTGATCGTCGCCCCGTTCTCCGGCACCGTGCGCGTCGGCGTTCCCGGCGGCGACCCGATCGAGCCCGGCACGCAGCTGGCTCCGGGCACCGAGGTCTGCGCCGTGGTCTCGCGCCGCGCCGAGCAGACCCTCGTCGCCGAGCACGGCGGCACCGTCCTCGAATGGCTCGTCGAGGACGGCGACCCGGTCGCCCCCGGCCAGCCGCTGCTGCGCATCCACCCGAAGGGCGAGGCCCACTGACCATGTCGAAGACGATCCAGTCGCCCGCCGGCGCGGAGCACGCCCGCATCCTCGGCACCGGCGGATACCGCCCCTCCCGGGTCATCACCAACGAGCAGATCTGCCAGGTGATCGACTCCACCGACGAGTGGATCCGCTCCCGCACCGGCATCGAGGAGCGGCGCTGGGCCACCGCCGAGGAGACCGTCGGCGTCATGTCGATCGCCGCGGCCGGCAAGGCGCTGGCCGCCGCCGGGGTGGAGGCCGAGCAGCTCGGCTGTGTGATCATCTCCACGGTCACCCACCTGTCGCAGACCCCGTCGCTCGCCGCGGACGTGGCCAACCAGCTCGGCGCGGTGAACGCCGCCGCCTTCGACATCTCGGCCGCGTGCGCCGGCTTCTGCCACGGCCTGGCCCTCGCCCAGGACATGGTCCGCGGCGGCTCGGCCGAATACGTGCTCGTCATCGGCGTCGAGCGGCTCTCCGACCTGACCGACATGAACGACCGCTCCACCGCCTTCATCTTCGGCGACGGTGCGGGCGCGGCCGTGGTCGGGCCGTCGCAGACCCCGGGCATCGGCCCGGTGGTGTGGGGCGCGGACGGCTCGCAGTACGACGCGATCGGCCAGACCTTCGACTGGAGCCGGCTGCGCGACGAGCCGGACGCCGGCTTCCCGGCGCTGCGGATGTCCGGCCAGCAGGTCTTCCGCTGGGCCTCGTACCAGATGGTGCCGGTCGCCAAGAAGGCGCTCGAGCGGGCCGGCATCACCGCGGACGACCTGGACGCCTTCATCCCGCATCAGGCCAACAACCGCATCACCGACGCGATGATCAAGGCCCTGAAGCTGCCCGCGCACGTGCCCGTGGCCCGCGACATCGCCAAGACCGGCAACACGTCGGCCGCCTCCATCCCGCTGGCGATGGAGCGCATGCTCGAGGAGGGCGAGGCCCCGCACGGGGGTGTCGCGCTGCTGATCGGATTCGGAGCGGGTCTCGTGTATGCCGCGCAGGTCGTGGTCCTGCCGTGAATGTACTCTGCCCTAGGTTCCGAACCCGGTAGGGCCGTCCGGCCCGCACCGCCCCCCATCCCAGAAACCGAGAAGGGTCTACCCCATGGCACTGAGCCAGGATGAGGTTCTCACCGGCCTCGCCGAGATCGTGAACGAAGTCGCCGGCGTCGAGGTCGAGGACGTCCAGCTGGACAAGTCGTTCATCGGCGACCTCGACGTCGACTCGCTCAGCATGGTCGAGGTCGTCGTCGCCGCCGAGGAGAAGTTCGACGTCAAGATCCCGGACGACGAGGTCAAGAACCTCGCGACGGTCGGCGACGCGGTCAGCTACATCCTCACCCACGCCGAGTCGTGACCCGCCGCCGAGTGCTCGGTCCGTGCCGCGGCCCCGCGGCCGCGGGCGGTGCCGGGCACTCGCGGCGCTTCGGCCCGACATCCTCGCTACTCCTTGAGAAGGTGGCCATCTAAAGTGTCGTCAGCGTCAACTCAGCACTCGGCATCCCGCCGGGCCGTGGTCGTCACCGGGCTCGGCGCCACCACGCCGCTCGGCGGCGACGTGGCCTCGTCGTGGCAGGCTCTGCTCGCCGGGCGCTCCGGAGTCCGCGCGCTGACCGAGGAGTGGGCCGCGGACCTGCCCGTGCGCATCGCCGCCCGGGTCGCGGTCGAGCCGAGCGAGGTGATGAAGCCGGTGGAGCGCCGCCGGCTGGACCGCTCGGCCCAGTTCGCCCTGATCGCCGCCCGCGAGGCCTGGAAGGACGCCGGGCTCGAGGGCGTCGAGGTCGACCCGGACCGGCTCGGCGTGGTCGTCGGTTCGGGCATCGGCGGCGTGATCACGCTGCTCGACTCGTACGACGTGCTCAAGGCCAAGGGCGCGCGGCAGGTCTCCCCGCGCACCGTCCCCATGCTCATGCCGAACAGTCCGGCCGCGTACGTCGGGCTGGAGTTCGGCGCCCGGGCGGGCGTGCACACCCCCGTCTCCGCCTGTGCCACCGGCTCCGAGGCGATCGGCTACGCGCTGGAGATGATCCGCAGCGGCCGCGCCGACATCGTGGTGGCCGGCGGCACCGAGGCCCCGATCCACCCGCTGCCCATCGCCGGATTCGCGAACATGATGGCGATGTCGAAGAACAACGAGGAGCCGGAGCGCGCCTCCCGGCCGTACGACAAGGCCCGCGACGGGTTCGTGCTGGGCGAGGGCGCCGGGATCGTGGTGCTGGAGTCGGCCGAGCACGCCGCCGCCCGCGGCGCCCGCGTGTACGCCGAGCTCGCCGCCGTCGGCCTGTCCGCCGACTCGCACGACATCGCGCAGCCGGAGCCGACCGGACGCGGCATCAGCGCGGCGCTGCGGCACGCGCTGGACGACGGCGGGATCGCGCCCGGCCAGATCGTGCACCTCAACGCGCACGCCACCTCGACGCCGCTCGGCGACGTCGCGGAGCTGGCCGCGCTGCGCACCGCGCTCGGGGACGCGGCCGAGAAGGTCGCGATCTCCAGCACCAAGTCGATGACCGGGCACCTGCTCGGCGGCGCGGGCGGGGTCGAGACGGTGTTCGCGGTGCTGGCGCTGTACGAGCTGATCGCCCCGCCGACCGCCAACCTCGACGACCTCGACGACGAGGTCACCCTCGACATCGTGCGCCGCGAGCCGCGTCCGCTGCCGGCCGAGACCGCCGACGGGCCGGCCGTGGTGCTCAACAACTCCTTCGGGTTCGGCGGCCACAACGTGGTGCTCGCGCTGCGCCGGGTCTGACCACTGATTGCAGGAGGCTGACGATGACCGCGACCACCGAGGCGCCAGCGGCCGCGGCGACGAAGCCGGCCAAGCCCTCGCGCGCCGACGATCCGCGCAACCCGCTCAAGCGGCTGGCCAGGCTTTTCGACGGCGGCGCGTACGAGTTGCTGACCCCGTTCGACGGCTCCGGTTTCGTGGCTGCCCAGGGCTTGGTGGGCGGCGCCCGCGCGGTGTCCTACGCGTCCGACCCGACGATCCAGGGCGGGGCGATGGGCTACGAGGGCTGCAAGGCGATCCTCGTCGCGTACGAGAAGGCGCTGGCCGACGAGGTGCCGGTGATCGGGCTCTACCACTCCGGCGGCGCGCGGCTGGCCGAGGGTGTGCTCTCGCTGCACGCGGTCGGCCAGGTCTTCGCGATCATGACCCGGGCCTCCGGCAAGATCCCGCAGATCTCCGTGGTGCTCGGACCGGCCGCCGGCGGCGCCGCGTACGGCCCGGCGCTCACCGACATCGTGATCCTCGGCCCGGCCGGGCGGGTGTTCGTCACCGGGCCCGACGTGGTGCGGTCGGTCACCGGCGAGGCCGTGGACATGGACCGGCTCGGCGGCGCCGAGCCGCACGGCCGGCGCTCCGGCGTGGTGCACGTGATCACGCACACCGACGACGAGGCGTTCGCCAGCGCGCGGCGGCTGACCTCGCTGCTGGGCGAGCAGGGCGTGATGGACCTCGACTCGCTCGAGGAGCGGGACCTGGCCGGGCTGCTGCCGGAGTCGCCGAAACGCGCCTACGACGTGCACCCGCTGGTGAACGGCGTGCTGGACGAGCCGGGCGTGGAGCTGCACCCCAAGTGGGCGCCGAACATCGTGACCACGCTGGGCCGCTTCGGCGGGCGCACGGTCGGCGTCATCGCGAACAACCCGCTGCGGCTGGGCGGCTGCCTGGACTCGACGTCGGCGGAGAAGGCCTCGCGGTTCGTGCGCATGTGCGACGCGTTCGGCGTGCCGTTGGTGGTCCTGGTCGACGTGCCGGGGTACCTGCCCGGGGTGGGCCAGGAGTGGGACGGCGTCGTGCGCCGCGGCGCCAAGCTGCTGCACGCGTTCGCCGAGGCCGTCGTCCCGCGGGTGACCCTGGTGACGCGTAAGACCTACGGCGGCGCCTACATCGCGATGAACTCGCGCTCGCTCGGCGCCACGCGGGTCTTCGCCTGGCCGACCGCAGAGCTGGCGGTCATGGGCCCGGTGGCGGCGGTGCGCATCCTGCACCGGCGCAAACTGGCCGAGGTCTCCGAAGACCTGCGCCCGCAGCTGGAGCTGGAGCTGGCCGCGGAGCACGAGAAGATGGCCGGCGGCCTGAAGAAGGCGATCGACATCGGCGTCGTGGACGAGGTGGTCGAGCCCTCCGCGACCCGCCGCGCGCTGGCCGCCGCGATCGTGGCCGCGCCGCAGTTGCGCGGTCAGCACGGCAACATCCCGCTCTGAGCGGCCATCGGTAGACAACACTTTTCCGCCCTCGGGCCGGCTCCGTTCGTCGCGGAGCCGGCCCGAGGGCGTTCAGTGCCTGCTTCGCTGCCGTGTCAGTGAAGAGCGGCGATCCCTCGATCGAGTGAACATGCGGGCATCTGATGGGATATTCCCGGTCGTACCCTGGACAAAAGGTGGCGTCCCGGTGACGCCATCGGGTATGTACCTATCGAGTCGGAAGGATCATGTCCGCGGCGGAGGGAGGGATGCGCGGTGTGGATCGGTTACCGGTCGGTGTTCGGCGTCGATTGGAAGGAGGCCAACCGCGGCCCCGAGATCGCCGCTGACCGGTTCGCCACGTGGCTCGCCCGCGAGGGCTTCGAGCCCGGCTTCCCGGCCGGCGACGACTGCGGGCCCGGACGCTTCCGGGTCGGCGCGGGCGCCGTGCTCACCACGACCGAGGCCGCCGAGCCGGGCCGGTTCAAAGCGGTGCGTTACCGGCTGAAGGAGGCGCCGCGCGCGGGGGTGCACTGGTACACCTCGCTCACCTTCGTCTCGCTCTCCCGCCGCCCGGACAAGGAGCTGCGCGAGCACGGCTACTTCCTCATCGAGGTCTCGGCCCGCGGCTCCGATCCGGCCGCGCACATAGACGTCCGGGTGCGCACTCCCGACCTGACCGGCCTGCTCCTGGACTCGGTGACCGCGACCGACGGCCCGGCGCGGCTGACCACCTGCCCGCAGCCGATGGGCGTGCGGGACGTGGACGATCTGATCAACGTGCTCTGTGATCCTGGGCGACGGATGCCCGCGGTGGTGGCCGTTCCCGGCGACGGTGATAAGACCGCCCTGTGGCGGGAGAAGTTCAGCGAGGCGACCCGGTACCTGCACGGGATCGCCTCGCTTTATCTTCTGGACGAGGAAGCCGGGCGCAAGCTCAACAACGAGTTCGAATACCACTGGACCACCGCCGCGCTGCGCACCTTCCACCCGCTGGTGGATCCGGCCTCGCGTGAGGACGGCGAGCGGCACCCGGTGCTCAAGGGCGAGCGGCTCGAGTACGAGATGGACGCGGTGCAGGCGATCCTGACCCACCGCATCCGGGCCGCGACCGCCGCCGCCCCGCTGCCCGAGCCGCTGGTCGGCGTGGGCGACGCGCTGTTCCGGGCCAACGAGGAGCAGCGGGCGTGCGCCGCGGAGAACCGGCGGCTGGCCGGCGTGCAGGTGCCCGACTACGTCCCGGCGGGGCGGGTGGCCGAGCGCGCCGCGGAGGCGGCCGGGTCCGCCGAACCGGAACAGAGCCCGTTCGACCTGCTCATCGAGTCCTTCGGCGACTTCCCCAACCTCCTGATCACCGCGGAGGAGGGGCCGATGCGCCAGCTGGGCCAGCACAAGGACGCGGCGACCTTCGCGGCCAAGGCCCGCGAGGCGCTCTCGGCGCTCGACGCGTACGTGGCGGCCCGGCGCGCGGGCACCTGGGACGGCGGCGGGTTCCGCAGCTACTGCGAGGACTCCCGGCACGGCGGCCGGATCTACTCGGCGACCCAGGTGGCCGCGCTGGAGTCGGACACGGTGCGGCAGGACCCGAGGATGGCGCAGCAGCGGCGCTTCCGCGTGCCGAGGGCGGTCGCGGAGTCCGGATACGCCGAGTTCTGGGCGCATATCAAGATCGGGAACTCCGGCCAGGTCGCGCCCCGGCTGCACTACCTCGACGACACCAACGGTCCCACCGCCGCAGTCATCGTCGGCTACCTAGGGCACCACCTGAAGAACACCAAGTCGAGCTGAGCCCTGACGCCGCCGTCGGGAGCCTTCTCAGCGCACGACCTGGACCTCGTCGCCGATCTGCAGGAAGTCGTACACCTCCTGCGCGAAGGTCGAGGAGACGTGTACACATCCGTGGGACATGACGTACACCGAGTCCTCGTGGAACGCTTCGCCGCCGTCGAAGAAGACCGACCAAGGCATCGGCGCGTTGTTGTAGATGGTGGAGTGCCACATGCGGTTCTTGCGATACACGTGGAAGGTGCCGAGCTCGGTGCCGTAGCCCGGCCGCCCGGTGGCCACCCTGATCGGGCCGATGACGATGTGGCCGTCGTGCACAAACCACGCCTCCTGCCTCGACAGGGAGACGCAGGCGACTGCGGCCGCGGAGCACGGATCGGGGGAGGGGGCGGCGGAGCGTGGAGTCGGGCTGGCCGGTGTAGGCGTGCTCGTCTTCGTCACCGGCGGGGCTACGGCGGGTGCGCTCGTCTTCGGCGTCGAAGTGCTCGGAGACGGCGCGGGGGTGCTGGTGTTCGGGCTCGGCGACGCCGAGGAGGGCGCGGGCGCCGTGAGCGCCTTTGCGGCGGCCACCGGACTTGTGTGCGCCGCGGCTGCGCATCCGCCGACAGCGCCCGCGACTGCGAGGGCTGCGCCGCTGACGACCGCGGCGCGGGCTATCGAGAACATCTGGTTTCCCCCGGCTCGAAATCGGCTCTGCATCATCGGGTTTCTCATCCCTGGGACGACGCGAACAGGGGGTTGGTTGCGGGAATATCCAGTCGTTATCCGCGCGGCGGCTCGTTCGTTATTCGCGCAGGATCTCGTTCCACAGGGTGAGCACCGGGCGGCCGTGTTCGAAGCCGAGCCGCGAGACGGAGGCGGTGTCGAGTTGGAACAGCGCGCCGTCGCCGGGCGGCTGCCCCAGCCAGCGGGCGGCCAGGATCCGCAGGACGTGTCCGTGGGCGACCAGGGCGACGTCTCCGTCGAGCGCCGTCTCGGAATCGGGGGCGACCAGCGGCAGCACCCGCGCGATCACCCGGTCGCAGCGCGCGCCCACCTGCTCGACCGTCTCGCCGGGGAAGCGGTCGGGATCGCCCGGGATCACCCCGTCGGTCCACAGGTTCCAGCCGGGCCGGTCGCGCTGGATGTCGTGGGTGGTGACGCCCTCGTAGCCGCCGTAGTCCCATTCCCACAGGTCCGGGTCGGTGCCCTGGAGCGGCAGCCCAGCCAGTTCCGCGGTGCGCCGCGCCCGTTCGGCCGGGCTGGACCACGCCGCGCTGATCTTGCGTCCGCCGAGCAGCGCCGCCGCCTCGCGCGCCTGCCGCTCGCCCTCCCGGGTCAGCGGCAGGTCAGTACGGCCGGTATGGCGCCCGTCCAGGGACCACTCGGTCTGACCGTGCCGCAGCAGAACGATCTCTCCCATGCGGGCCACGCTAGCGCAGCCTGGCAATATGGGCCCCATGAGTCGGACGATCGAGATCGACACGCGGGCGTGGACCGCGTTCACCGAGGCCACCGGGTTCATGCCCGATGACGAGGCCCGCGCCCTGTACGCGGCCGCCCTGGACGGTGCCGAGGTCGGCCCGCTGCTCGAGGTCGGAACGTACCTCGGTAAATCGGCCATCCTGTTGGCGGCCGCGGCTCGGGCGCGCGGGCGAAAGCTGATCACCGTGGACCACCACCGCGGCTCAGAGGAGCACCAGCGGGGGTGGGAGTACCACGATCCGGGCCTGGTCGACCCGGAATCAGGCCTGATCGACACCCTGCCCGGGGCGCGGCGGACGCTGGCGGCGGCCGGGGTCGAGCGCGACGTCGTCCTCATCGTCGGCCGCTCGTCCGAGGTGGCCGGGCTCTGGAGCACCCCGCTCGGATTCGTGTTCGTCGACGGCGGCCACACCGACGAGGCGGCGCAGGCCGACTATGAGGGCTGGGCCCGATTCGTCGCGCCGGGCGGGCTGCTCGCCATCCACGACGTGTTCCCGGATCCGGCCGACGGCGGCCAGGCGCCGTACCGCATCTACCTGCGCGCGCTCGAATCAGGTGGCTTCGCCGAAGACGCCGCGCTGTCCGGGGTCGGCTCGTTGCGGGTTCTGCGTCGAATCGCCGCCGCTGCTCCGGCTACTGCTTGAGGATCACGCCGCCGATCGCCGCGGTGCGCTCGGCCAGGTCCGGGCCCGGGCCGGTGCCGTCCGGGTGCCAGTCGGTGATCGGGACCAGTCCGGGGTCGATGAAGTGGTAGCCGGCGACGAGTTCCTGCACGTGTTCGGCGGTGCGCGGGGTCAGCTCGATCTCGTCCTGCGCCAGGGCCTCGTCGAGGGCGTTGTTGACCTCTTCCGATTCGACCTCGGTGACGTGGAAGAGCGCCGCCATACTGCCCGCCGACACCTTGTCGAGCAGGAAGTCCAGCGCGCGCCTGGCCCGCCGGTCGTTGGCGATGTAGTCGAGCATCCCGAACAGCAGCAGTCCGACCGGCTCGCGAAAGTCCAGCCGGTCGGCGATCTGCGGGCTGGACATGATCTTCTCCGGGTCGCGGAAGTTGCCGCCGATCACGGTGACGGGCGGGCCGGGCCGGCCGACCAGCAGGGCCCTGGCGTGCGCCAGGGAGATCGGGTCGTCGGCCACGTAGATGAACGTGCGGGTGTCCGGGGCCCGCTCGCTGGCCGCCTGGTCGTTGCTGTTGGCGATGGTGATCGCCGAGCCCATCTGGAGGAACTGCCGTATGCCGGACTCGGCGAGCCTCTGCACCGCGCGCCGGGTGAACGACTCGACCGCGCGCACCGTGATGACGGTGTCCGGCCGGGCCTTGACCAGCTGCTCGGCGGCGTCCCGGTCGGCCTGGAAGTGGTCCTTGCCGCCGACCAGGTAGTTGTACATCCGGTTGGGATGCGGCATGGAGGTGTCGATCCGCGGGGGGCTCCAGTCGGCGGGGTACTCCAGACCCTCGTCCCACGGTGACTGTCCGCCGGCCATACTCGGCCCTCCCCGATCTGCCGCGTTCAACTTCAGATCTCTGCGAAACCGGCCCGGACCGGCCATCCCGTAAAGGGTACGCCGTATCGCATCTGGCGGTAGTCCACTTTGCACGATCGCACGGGTCCATGTATCTCGCCAATGGCGTCACCTGGCCCGCGGCGGGCGGATCCGCAGGTACGGCCGGCCCCGGGGGAGCGGGGCCGGCCCGTCGTGCAGTACGGCTGAAGGATCAGCCGAGGTCGTCGAACTCGCCGTCCTTCGCCCCGGCGAGCAGGGCGCTGATCTCGGCGCGCGTGTACACCAGCGCGGGACCGTGGGGGAACCGCGAGTTGCGCACGGCGACGGAGCCGTCCGGCAGGGCGGCCAGTTCGACGCAGTTGCCCTGGGAGTTGCTGTGGCTGCTCTTGCGCCAGGCGTTCTCGGCCACGTAGCCGGCTGGCATTCCGTTATAGGGGGTGGAGATCGTCATGATTGGCTCCCGGTATTTCCGGCTCTTCACGGTTCGTCATGGCTAGATGGCGGCTGTAGATCGTGCGATGGGGAAAGGCGCCTCGTCGCGCGATCTTTCGCCGCCGCTATGGCGAACCGTCAAGAGCGTGTTTTTGCCTGCGGGATGGGACCCGCAACGGCCGGGGCCGCGCTGTGTCCTGTGGTGCCGGGTACTCGCTCTGGGGGTGCAGCGCGGTCTTCCGGGCGGGGCGGGTGGTTCAACGGCCGCCGGGGACTGCGACGACCAGGGCGGATCCCCGGCACGGATGGCTGGAGGTGCCCTCGTCGGCGCTACGGCCGCCGATGCAGACGATACTGCGGATGCGAGTGCTGATGCACGTGCATTCGCAAAGAATCTTTGATGACTTTTGCTCGGTGGTGAAAGGGGAGTGCGCCAGGGCGTGGCAGCGAGGCCCACGAGACGGTAGAAGCGCGTGAGGCACACCGTAGCGCGTGCGAGTACCGGAACGGCGCGTATGGAAGTCAACGAGCTCGCTCGAAAGAGTGACGGGAGAAGGGAATCCGAGCTCGGCGCCCTTATGGGAGGTCTGACGCGGCACGTGAGCTGCTCGTCGGATCTCTCCGCGCTGTGGACACCCGACGGTGCATCAGAGGTGGAGTTGCCGGGCGGACTACCCGTCAGACTGCCCGTTGCGCGTCGCGGGCATACGCTCGGAAATCATCCGACGACGCGTCAGGGATGACACTGCTGCCCGAGCTACTCGTTCGGATTCTGTGTGGTGCGTGTTGTGCGGCTTGGCCGCGGTCTGCGATCACCAACGGCGCGGAGGGCCAATGCGGGCCGCTCCCACGCGAACAATCCATCAGACTCTGCGTGGCGCATGTTGCGCGGCGCGGCCGCGCGGATCCCTCTGCTACGCGAGCAAATGCACCGCGGCCAAACAGCGAGGGCGGGCCGACCGTGCCTCAGTCGAGGTCGAACTCGGCCCACACGACCTTGCCGTGCGGCTCGTAACTCCAGCCCCACGACGCGGAGACCGCTTGGACGAGCAGCAGACCACGACCCGACTCGGCGGTCTCGGTGGCCTGTTCGGGGGCGGGCGGAAGAGCGCTGCCGTCCGAGACCCGGCACACCAGGCTGTCTCCCCGGCGCAACAGCTCGAGCCGGATACCGCCCTGGCGGTTGGACCGGGCGTGCAACAGCGCGTTGGTGATCAGCTCGGAGACCACCAGATCGACGTCGTCGACCAGCGCGGGCAGTCCCCACTGTGTCAGCACGGTTGCGGCGAACCTGCGCGCAAGGCGAGCGGATTCCGGCACGGCGGGCAGATCTGTGCCGGTGGCGCGGTCCGCGGCCGGGCCGGTTCCGGCCTGCGCGTGAGCCGCTTCATGAGGCATTGATGTGGTGATGGACATGGCGGCGTCCGTGGGGTCGAGGCGGATGAGGCGACGACTGTGCTGGTGGTGCGACCTGCAGGGCTAACACGTGGGTGTTACTCCGATCGATCGCGAGGGCTGTGGGCCGACCGGCGTGTATCAGCTTTCGCCTATCCAGCGGAATTGGCAAGAGCTGATGCAACTGCAAACGTAGCGCATGCCGATGCACTTGCATCGTAGCGCCCCGTGACGTCGTGTCACGCCGTGTTGTCCGAAGAAGAGGTGTGACTGCTTCAATTCTCTGCCTCCTGATGGCAGACTTGCTGGACATCGGGCGTCCCTCCGGGCGTCTGCGACGCCGGGCGAGGCGTCGCGCACGACGCCACCAGGGGCGGGAAAAGAGTCTTGGCGAGCGAGAGGCGCCGCGCGGACGCAGCGCCAGGGCGACTGCGACCGGGTGGGGAGAGGGAGCGGATGGAAGGCGTCGGCGACAGCTCGACGGTGCGCCGGATCCTTCTCGGCTCGCTGCTGCGCCGGCTGCGGGAGTCCAAGGGCATCGCGATGCGCGAGGCCGGCTATCACATCCGCGCCACGGAATCGAAGATCAGCCGCCTCGAGACCGGGAAGGTCTCCTTCAAGGAACGCGACGTCGCCGACCTGCTGACCTTCTACGGCGTGCTCGACGAGAAGGAGCGCGACCAGGTCCTGGACCTGGTGCGCGAGGCGAACACCCTGGGCTGGTGGCACAGCTTCGGCGAGGTCCTACCGCCCTGGTTCGAGGCCTACGTCGGGCTGGAGTCGGCCGCTTCGGTGGTGCGGACCTATGAGGTGCAGTTCGTCCCCGGCCTGTTGCAGTGCCCGGAGTACGTCAGCGCCGTGGTCTCGGCCAACCGGACACTGACCACCGCGGAGCTGAGCCGCCGCATCGAGCTGCGGATGCGCCGGCAGGAGACGCTCGAGCGGGAGAACGGGCCCGTGCTGTGGGTTGTGCTCGACGAGGCCGCGCTGCGCCGCCCGATAGGCGGCTCGGAGGTGATGCGCACTCAGATCCGCTACCTGATCGAGCAGGCGGGCCGGCCGAACGTGACCATCCAGCTGCTGCCGTACTCGGTCGGCGCGCACGCGGCGGAGGGCGGCGCGTTCACCCTGCTGCGCTTTGCCGAGGCGGATCTGCCCGACGTGGTCTACCTGGAACACCTCACCGGCGCGCAGTACATCGAGAAGCCCGACGAGGTCGAGCAGTACGCGCGGGCGATGGACCGGATCTCGGTCGACGCGCTGCACCCCGATGCCACAATCAACGCGCTCGAGTCGCTGCTCAAGTAGGCGCCGCAGACGCTGTGTAGGCGCCCTGTCGATCCTTAGCTTCAGCCGCGCAGCGACACGCACCGCTCTGCCGCGCATTCGGTCGTGAGTACCGCAGGCAGACCGTCTCCGCCGAACACAGTGCACGTGGCCGGCTCGCCGCCGAGGGCGCCGAGGGCCAGCAGCACCGCGCCGGCCGTCCACGAGGTCTTCTCCTCCGGCCAGATCGCGTCGTCGGCGAACACGTACCCGGTCCAGAACATGCCGTCCTCGTCATCCCGTAGGTGCGCGACGATGTCCTTCATCAGCTCGCGTGCCTGAGGGACCCGGCCGGTCGCCCACAGCGCGATCGCCAGTTCGCACGTCTCCCCGCCAGTGACCCAGGGGTGGTCGTCGACGCACCGCACCCCGAAGCCGGGATAGACGAACCGATCCCAGTCGGCGCCGATCCGCTCGTGCGCCGCGAGGCCACGCACAGCCGTGCCGAGGACCGGGTAGTACCAGTCCATCGAGTAGCGGTCCTTAGGTATGAACCGGTCAGGGTGGGCGCGGACCGCGTGGCCGAGCTCCGCCGCCGCGAGTTCCCAGCCCGGCTGTGGCTCACCGAGCTCCGCGGCCGCCGCGATCGCGCAGCGCAGCGCCTGGTACATCGAGCTGGAACCGGTCAGCAGCGCCTCGTCGGTGTCCGGGTGCCACCGGATCGCGCCGTCCGAACGTTGGTGCTGAAGCACGAACTCGATCGCGCCGACCACGATGGGCCAGAGCGCTTTGAGCGATTGCCGGTCACCCGTGGCGAGATAGCGGTGATAAGCACCGACGGCTATGTACGCGGTGAAGTTGGTGTCCCGGATCGGATCGATCACGCGTTCGGATACGTCACCTATATATATGTCGCTATCGGAGTAGTAGGCATGCCACGAGCCGTCAGCGTTCTGTGCGGAGGCGAGCCAGTCGTACGCCCGCTGCGCCGCCGCATGCTCTCCGGCGGCGTCGAGCGCCATCGCGGCCTCGACGTGGTCCCAGGGGTCGAGCTTGTTGCCGTGGAACCAGGGGATCGCCCCGTCCGGGCGCTGGATCGCCCGTATTGCGGCCACCGTGCGCGCGATCTGATCAGGCGTCAGAACTCCGGCGGCGGCCAGGTGCGCGGCCGTCATGCGCGCTTCGTCGCGTAGACGACCAGGCTCTTGCCGAGGACGGGGTTGAGCAGCGCCTCGCCGACCCGGGTCGGCTTGGGCGCCTTCATGATGTCCCAGACCAACATCTTGTGATACAAGCGCACCGGCGCCGCCTGCTCGTTGTCGACCCCCACCGCGCACTTGATCCACCAATACGGGGAGTGTAGGGCGTGCGCATGGTGCGTCGCATAGGGGGCGAGCTTCACCTCACGCAGCCGCTCGAGGACCTCACTGCGCCGGTAAATGCGGATGTGACCGCCTTCGACCTCGTGGTACGCGTCCGACAGGGTCCAGCAGACCTTCTCCGGAAACCAGCGCGGCACGGTCACCGCGATCCGGCCGCCGGGCTTGAGGACGCGCTCGAGCTCGGCGAACACCCGGGCGTCATCGTGCAGGTGTTCGAGCACTTCGGCGGCCACGACGACGTCGAAGGAGGCGTCGGGGAAGGGCAGGCGATACGCGTCGCCGCGCACCGCCGTCGCGGTTGCGCCGTCCGGTACCTCGCCAGCCTCACGCATCGCCGCGAACATCTCGCCGACCGATTCGACCTCGGACATCGAGTAGTCGAGGGCGACGACGTGCGCGCCCTTGCGCAACAGGGCGAAGGCGTGCCTCCCGCCGCCGCAGCCCAGGTCCAGCGCCCGGTCACCCGGACTGATCGGGAAGCGGTCGAAGTCGACGGTCAGCAAGGCACGATCCCCTCGGCCGGTTGGGACGCCGCCCGGTCCGGACCGGCGTTGTCGCATGCTGCGATGCGTGCACGGTACCGGTCCGCCGTCGCGGCCGCAGCGGCGCGCCAGGTGAACCGCCGGACGGCCCGCTCGCGCCCCGCCGCGCCGAGCCGTTCGCGCAGCGCGGGGTCGCCCAGGAGCCGGATCAGGGCGGCGGCCAGGGCTGGGGCCTCTCCCGGAGGCACGGCCAGCGTCGTCTCCCCGTCCGCGCCGGCCACCTCGGGGATCGCGCCGCCGGTGGTGGAGACCAGCGGCAGCCCGACGGCCATCGCCTCGATCGCGGGCAGCGAGAAACCCTCGTAGAGCGACGGCACGCAGGCGATCTCGGCCGAGCGCAGCAGGCCGACGAGCTCGTCTTCGCTCAGCCCGGACCGGAAGTCGATGTACGGCGCCAGCCCGAAGCGGTCGATGGTGCGCGCGACCGGACCGTCCGGCTTGGTCTTGCCGATGACCACCAGTTCGGCGTGGTCGTGCTCGGCGCGCACCTTGGCGAGCGCCTCGACGAGCACGGCCAGGCCCTTGAGCGGCGTGTCCGCGCTGGCGGTGGTGACGATCCGTCCCGGCACCTTGGGAACCGCGGGGGACGGAGAGAACCGCTCGACGTCCGTGCCGATCGGGATCGCTGTGATCCGCTCCGGCGCGACGCCGAAATAGTGCGCGATCTGGTCGGCGGAGGAGGACGAGACCGTGATGATCTCCGGTATCCGGTGGGCGACCCGCTCCTGCATCCGGATGAACCCGTACCAGCGACGCAGGGTGATGTGGCGCAGGCCGGTGGCCGCGGCGAGCTCCAGGGCGCGGTCCACCTGGACCGGGTGGTGGATCGTGGCGAGCGTCGGGAGGCCCAGCTTCGGCAGCTTGAGCAGGCCGCGCCCGAGGCACTGGTTGTCGTGGACGACGTCGAAGTCGGCCCGGCGGGTCGCCAGATGCCGGGCGGCGCGCAGGGCGAAGGTGGCCGGTTCGGGGAAGCCCGCCGTCCACATGATGAGCACCTCGAGGACGTCGATTAGGTCGCGGTACTCGCGGGGGCGGGGAGTGCGAAAGGGGTCCGGCTGGCGGTACAGGTCGAGGCTCGGCAGCGGGGTGAAGGCGACGCCGGGATCGAGGATCGGATAGGGCTGCCCGGCGAACACCTCGACGCGGTGGCCCAACGCGACCAGCTCGCGGGAAAGGTTGCGAATGTAGACGCCTTGTCCGCCGGAATACGGGTTGCCGCGGTAACTCAGCAGCGCGATACGTAACGAGGAGGCGCTGAACTGCGCATTCATGCCACGTCCGGCGTCGGACGGCACGCCGTGACCCACGTCCGACTCCCTGGTGCCCGCTGCGAATGGTGAATGTTACTACGCGCGCACATGCTACCAGGCGGTAACAAACGGGCGGCGGCTCCGCGCCTGGCAGAGGGCGGGGAGGTGGTGACGGCGGCGCAGGCCGTCGCTGGCCGCTGCGTCCGCGTCGAATGAGCGTGGGACACGTGCATAGGCGCGGCGAGCTACGGGCGCTGAGCTCGTGTCCGGCTACTCGGCGCCCTGCCCGGCTCTCTCCGGCTGCACGGCCGTCGCGCCGAGCTTCGCTGCGGCCTCGAGCACGGACGGGTCGTCAGCCGAGATGCGGCGCATCAGGTCGCGCAGCGTCAGCCGCTCCTGCGGACTGAGCGCGGCCAGCGGTTCGGCGGCGAAGTCGAGCGCCGACCACACCTTCGCGCTGAGCTCCGCGCCCTCCTCGGTGACGGTGATCAGCTTGACCCGCCGGTCGGTCGGGCTCGCCTCGCGGGTGACCAGGCCACGCGCGGCCAGCCGGTCCACCAGTCCGGTGATGTTCGACGGCTCGCACTTGAGCATCGAGGCGATCTGGTTCATCGGCACGGGCCGGTCGGCGACGATGGCGAGCAGCCTCGCCTGCACACCGGTCAGGTCCTGGGCCGCGGCGGCGTCGTCGTATTCGCCGTAGAAGCGGGTAGACATGCCGGCGATCAGCGAGAGCACTTCCCGGGTGACTGGATCGCGGCGCATGGAACCATGCTACCTGAAAGGTTAAGGAGATGAAATATTTGACTGCCAGGAGGTTCCAGGGCATGGTTACTTCAGTAACTTAACTATCCTGCTTATGAACGACCTGTGGCGATGAGGCCACGCGGGCGTTCGGCCCAGACCACACGCACAGGAGTTCGCCGCCATGTCCCACCAGAACGGGCATCCCGCCCGCGACCTGCATCCCCGCCCGGGGGCGCTGCTCGGCGCCCTCACCCTGGCCATGCTCGCCTTCTCCGTCGTGCAGACCAGCATCGTGCCGATCCTGCCGGACCTGGCCGGCCAGTTCCGCACCAGCACGAGCAACATCGCCTGGATGATGACCGCGAACCTGCTGGCCGCGGCAGTGTTCACGCCGCTGCTCGGCCGGATCGGCGATCTGCGCGGACGCAAGCCGATGCTGCTGCTCTCCATCGCCGGCGTCGTGGCGGGCTCGCTGCTCGCGGTGCTCGGCGGCAGCTTCCTCACCGTGCTGGTCGGCCGGGTGCTTATGGGCCTGGGCGGCGGTGTGCTGCCGCTGTCCATCGCGATCGTGCGTGACGAGCTGCCGCGCGAGAAGGTCACCGGCGGCGTCGCGCTCGTCTCCGCCTCCCTCGGCGTCGGCTCGGGTCTCGGCTTGGTCGCCACTGGACTGGTCATGCAGCACGGCGGTTACCGGGACGTCTTCGCGATGGGGCTCGGGATCGCCGCGCTCGCCTTCGTCGCCGTCCTGTTCGCGGTGCGCAAGGACCCGGTGGTGGACCGCGCCGGGGGCGCCGACCCGCTCGGTGCGCTGCTGCTGGCCGGCTGGCTGGTCACCCTGCTGCTCGCGGTGAGCGAGGGCTCCCGGTGGGGATGGGGCGCCACCTCGATCGTCGCGCTGTTCGCGTCGGCGGCCGTGCTGCTGGGCGTCTGGGTCCTGGTCGAGCTGAAGACCACGCACCCGCTGGTGGACGTCAGAATGCTGGCCAAGCCGGTGGTCGCGGTGACGAACCTGTCCGCGATGCTGATCGGCTTCGCCATGTACGCCTCCTTCGCTCTGCTGTCCGACTTCACCCAGACCCCGTCGGCGGTCGGCTACGGCTTCGGTGCGACCGTGCTGCACGCCGGGATCCTGCTGCTGCCGTCCGCGATCGGCTCCTTCCTGGGCGCGCCGATCGGGGCACGGCTGATCGGGCGGTTCGGGCCGAGGGTGCCGATGGTCGCGGGCGGCCTGCTGACCGGTCTGGCGCTGCTCTCGCTGGCGCCGTGGCACGGGACGCAGACGGACGTGTACGCAGCGAGCGGTGTGATGGGTCTCGGGATCGGCTTGGCGTACGCCGCGATGCCCGCGTTCATCAACGGTGCCGTGCCGGTCGAGCAGTCCGGCGTCGCCAACGGCATGAACGCGGTGCTGCGGACGGTCGGCGGTGCGGTGGGCACCGCGGTCGCGACCGCGCTCCTGACCGGCAATGTCATCCCGCAGGCGCTGCTGGCGCACACTCCGCTGGCCGGGCACGAGCTGCCGACCGTGACCGCCTACCACACCGCGTTCATCGTCGCCGGCGCGCTCGGGCTGGGCGCGGCCGTCGTGCCTCTGCTGCTGCGGGTGCGCAAGAGCGCCGCCGCCTCGACCGTCCGTGAAGCCGGGGCGACCGCCGAGACCGAGGTCGAGCTGGAGCCGATCGTTCTGCGTGAGCCCGAGCTGGTCTAACTAAGACGACCGGTCGTTTCAAATCGGACGGGATGTGGCGGCCCATCTGAATCGAGACGACCGGTCGTTCTATTCCGGCCAGGACTGATGGGCGTCTGAATCGAGACGACCGGTCGTTTTGGGCCGACCGGGACGTTGCAGGCCATCCGAGTTGAGACGACCGGTCGTCTTACAAACGAAGTCATCGCTAGCGAATCGCTCCCCATGGCCACGCGGCCATGGGGGAGCGATTCCGTGTTGGGGAGACGCCATTAGAGTGACTGGCATGCGAGCTGCGATGGTGCGGAAGGCGGGGCAGGAACGCACCGAGATCCGGGGCGACGTGGGCACGCGTCCGGTCGGTCCCAGCGACGTGCGGATTCAGATCAAGGCTGCCGGAGTCTGCCACTCGGACCTGTCGGCGATGGCCGGGATCCTGCCTAATAAAAAGCCGTTTGTGCTCGGGCACGAGGGCGCCGGTGTGCTCGCCGAGGTCGGCGCCGACGTTCCGGACCGATTGCGAGTCGGCGGACGCGTCATCGTGTGCTGGGTCCCGCCGTGCGGCATCTGCCCTGCATGCCTGGCGGGCGAGGCCAACCTCTGCGCCGAACTGTTCGTTCCGACGGCACTGACCGCGAACTTCACCATCGGCGACGAGAGCGCGTACGGGATGTGTGGCACCGGCACGTTCGCTGAGGAGCTCGTGGTGCCCTGGCAGTGTGCCGTCCCGATCCCCGATGACGTGCCCTTCGACATCGCAGCGCTGATCGGATGCGGCGTGACCACGGGCGTCGGCGCGGTACTCAACACCGCACGTGTGGTGCCCGGGTCGAGCGTCGCCGTGATCGGATGTGGCGGCGTCGGCATCGCGGCGATTCAGGGCGCTCGGGTCGCCGGTGCGGCCGAGATCGTGGCCATCGACCCGAGCGAGGAGAAGCGCGCGTCCGTCGAGCGGTTCGGCGCGACGCACGCTACCGATCCGGAGGGCGCCGCCGAGATAACCGCCCGTCTTACGGATGGCCGGGGCTTCGACTACGTCTTCGAGTGCGTCGGGCGCGGCGAGACGGTGCGACAGGCATACAAGCTGACCAGGCGTGGCGGCGCCGTGGTCGTGGTCGGCGCGGGCAACCGATCCGACACGGTGAGCTTCTCGATGGCGGAGCTCTTCCTGGACAACAAGCGCATCCTGACCTCGTTCTACGGCGGCGGGGATCCGCGGACGGACTTCGCCCGGCTGATCCGGCTGTGGCGGGCCGGGCGGCTCGATCTCGAGGGGATGGTCACGGCGCGGCTGCCTATCGAGCGGGTGGACGAGGCGCTGGACCTCATGCGGGCCGGCGCGGCGATCCGCACGGTGCTCGAAATCTGACTGCGCCCGGACGCCGACCGCGCCGCGACGGGTGGCTCCGGAAACACAAGGCTCTGATTTGGGGCGTAGTTTGTCCGCTCCGCTCCGGATAATCGCGGCGGCCTCGATATAGCCTTGCGGGTATGCCGACGCTCGCCGAGGTGGTTCGCATCCTCGACTCCGTATACGACCCGCGCTGGGCCGAGCCGTGGGACGCCGTCGGCCTGGTCTGCGGCGACCCGGCTGCCGAGGTCGGCAGAGTGCTCTTCGCCGTCGATCCGGTCGAGGCCGTCGTCGACGAGGCCGTCGCGTGGGGCGCCGATCTGCTGGTCACCCACCATCCGCTGCTGCTCAAGCCGGTGAACGGAGTCGCCGCCACCACGTTCAAGGGTCGCGCGGTGCACCAGCTGATCACCCACGGCGTCGCGCTGCTGACCGCGCACACCAACGCCGACGTCGCCGACCCCGGCGTATCCGACGCGCTCGCCCGCGCCCTCGGGCTCACCGTTGTCGGACCGCTTCTGCCCCGGCCGGACGCCCCGGCTCGCGGGCTCGGTCGGCTCGCCGTGCTGCCCGAGGCGGAACCGCTGCGCGCATTCGCCACCCGCGTGGCCTCGTCGCTGCCTGCCACGAGCGCCGGGGTGCGCGTCGCCGGGGATCCCGACCGGTCGATCCGGCTCGTCGCGGTGTGCGGCGGGGCGGGCGACGACCGGGAGCTGCTGGCCGCGGTACGCGCGGCCGGCGCCGACGCGTACGTGACTGCGGATCTTCGGCACCACCCGGCGTCCGAGGCGATCGAGGCCGGACGTTTCGGCGCCGCGGACGCCGGACCCGCGCTGGTGGACGTCGCGCACTGGGCCACCGAGTGGCCGTGGCTGTCCGACGCCGCCGCGCTGCTCACGACCTCGCTCGACGGGATGGGGCCGGACGGGGCGGCCGGGCGCGGTACGGTGGAGGTCCGCGTCTCCACGCTGGTCACCGACCCGTGGACGCTCCACACGCGGCAGAAGTACGACCACTGAGATTCTTAGCGCAGGTGCACACCGCCGGGCGACCGGCACGACGCCATGATTGGGGAGAAAACGCCGGTGAACGCGGAGCCCGCCGACCAGCTGCGGCTGCTCGACCTGCAGGCGCTCGACTCGAAGCTGGGCCAGCTGGCGCACCGCCGCCGCACCCTGCCGCAGCTGTCCGAGGTCGCGGCGCTGGAAACGCGGGCGAGCCAGCTTCGCGACCTGGTCGTGGCCGCCGCGACGGCGGAATCCGACCTGGCCCGCGAGCAGAAGAAGGCCGAGGCGGACGTTGACCAGGTGCGCGCCCGCGCCGAACGAGACCGCAAGCTCCTGGACTCCGGGTCGACCGGAGCGAAGGAGCTGTCCGGGCTGCAGAGCGAGCTGGAGTCGCTGGCCAAGCGGCAGTCAGACCTCGAGGACATCGTGCTCGACGTGATGGAGCGCACCGAGTCCGCGGCGGCGCGCACCGCCGAGCTCACCAAGCAGCGTGACGCCGCTGAGGTCGAGCGGGGGAACAAGGCCGCGGCGCTGGCCGTCGAGGTGGACGGCATCGACAAGGACGTGGCGTTCACGAAGCAGCAGCGCGACACGCTCGCCGGGCAGGTCCCGGCCGACCTGCTGGCGCTCTACGAGAAAATCCGCGGCCAGTACGGCGGGATAGGGGCGGCGGCGATCAAGCAGCGGCGCTGCGAAGGTTGTCGGCTGGAGCTCGACATTTCCGAGATCAACGCGATCAAGGCCGCGGCGCCGGACGCCGTGCTCCGCCATGACGCGTGCCGCCGGATCCTGGTGCGGACGAAGGAATCGGGGCTGTAAGGCACGTGCGTACCCTGATCATCGAGGCCGACGGCGCGTCGCGGGGGAACCCAGGGGAGGCCTCCTACGGCGCGGTGGTGCGCGACGCTGACACCGGCGAACTGCTCGCGGAGCTGGCGGAGTACCTGGGCCGGGCGACGAACAACGTGGCCGAGTACCGGGGCGTGATCGCAGGGCTCGAAGC
>NZ_DASZGI010000249.1:0-6646 GCF_035938995.1 Actinocrinis sp. | reverse complement strand
ACGATCAGGTCCGCTTCGCCGGCGCGGGGGGATTCGCGCTCGTAGGCGTCTTCGCGGTGGAGCAGGATGACGACGTCGGCGTCCTGCTCGAGGGAGCCGGACTCGCGCAGGTCGGACATCATGGGGCGCTTGTCGGTGCGCTGTTCCGGGCCGCGGTTGAGCTGAGCGATGGCGATGACCGGGACCTCCAGCTCCTTCGCCAGCAGCTTGAGCGCGCGGGACATCTCCGAGACCTCCTGCTGGCGGCTCTCCGGGCGGCGCGAGCCCCCGGTCGACATCAGCTGGAGGTAGTCCACGATCACCAGGCGCAGGTCGTGCCGCTGTTTGAGGCGGCGGCACTTGGCCCGGATCTCCATCATCGACATGTTGGGGGAGTCGTCGATGAACAGCGGCGCGGCAGAGACCTCGCCCATCCGCCGGGCGAGCCGCGCCCAGTCGTCGTCCGTCATGGTGCCGGACCGCATGTGGTGCAGCGCCACCCGCGCCTCCGCCGAGAGCAGGCGCATGGTGATCTCGTTGCGGCCCATTTCGAGCGAGAAGATGACGCTGGTCAGGCCGTTGCGGATGGAGCAGGAGCGCGCCAGGTCCAGGCCGAGCGTCGAGTTGTGGGTCGGGATCCAGGTGGGTCCGGCCAGGTAGAGGTGATCCTCGTTGTCGACCTCGACACAACGGACCGGTACCGAGGGGATCGGACGCACGTCGACGATGTAGCGAAGTCTCGTGTCCGGATGCTCGCTACCACTCTGCCGCACGATCTTGCGGGAAAGGCGGAAGACCTTCTCCGAGGGGGTGAAAGTGATCGTGTAGCGCGTCGACCGATCGCTGTCGCGGCTGGCCGGCTTGGTCGTCATCGTCGCCTTGTAGCCGAGGCTCAGCACAAGCTCCCAGGTGTCATGGGCGAGTCGCCGATCTGTCACCGAGAAGTGGACTGTGCCGATCTTGTCGACGTAGCCGTCGGTGTCAAGCAGGCCGGCGAGCAGATCGCGGCGCTGTGACTCGGAAGCGCGGAGGTATTCCTCCGGGACGTGCTTGTCGCCGAGCACCCCGATGCTCCGCAGGACTGCCTGCACGGTCCCGTGGTGGTCGTGACACGTCTGACAGCGCGTCAGGCCGGCGGATGGGCTTCCGCAGTCCTGACAACGCGGGGCGGTGACGGGTGCAGAGACAGAGCCTGCCTGTCCTCCGCAATTGCGTCCACAGGTGCTTACCTGCGAGGTCCTAGGGACAAAGAGCTCGCCGCAGACCACGCAAGCCCGTTCGTCCGGACTCGGCTCGGCCGGAAAACGCAACGAGAAGCTGAGCCTTCCGGTAGGGGTGACTCTGAAGCCTTCGGCCTCGAGATTGGCGATGATCTCCGGATCGGCGGTGGTGAACCCGGCCGCATCAGTGTGTCCGTCCCCCAGCCAGACGCCGAGAGCATAGGGGGACAGCGGAAGGTCCCGAGCGGGCAATTGCGCGGCCTCTGCGACGGGGACGGCGTGATTGAGCCGCTTGTCCGCCGTGTCACAGCGCAGAGTCGCGGAGATCTCCCGGGTGGTCTTGACGGACGCGAACGTCGGCTGGTCGCGGTGCCGGTTGTATCTTGCCGCGGCGGCCTGGTCCGACTTGCGAGACGCTCGGGTCTCGGTCAGCCACTGATGCTGTTCGTCGGCGATCAGGACGGTGCCGTCGGAGAATTCAACTTCGTAGCACGGGCGTCCGGTCATCACCTCCGTTGCGGCTACTACGCGAGTCGGGCGGCCGTCCGCACCGAGCAGCTCGTCGCCCACCCTGACCGTGCCCATGGTGGTCCAGCCCGTGGGTGTCGGCAGCGGCGTGTCGAGAGCGAGGGCCTTACCGATGGCGGGACGGGCCGCGATGATGACCATCTGGCCGGGATGTAGGCCGTTGGTGAGCTGGTCGAGATCGGCGATGCCGGTGGGCACGCCGGTCATCTGGCCGGAGCGGTTGGAGATCGACTCGATCTCGTCGAGCGCGCCTTCCATGATGTCCGCGAGGGGGGCGTAGTCCTCGCCGGCCCGCTGCTCGGTGACTTGGTAGACCTCGGCCTGGGCGCGGTTGACGATCTCGTCCAGGTCCGCGCCGTCGGTGGAGTAGCCCATCTGCGTGATGCGGGTCCCCGCCTCGACCAGGCGGCGCAGGATCGCCCGCTCCCGCACGATCACCGCGTAGTAGCCGGCGTTCGCCGCAGTGGGCACCGACGACATCAGGGTGTGCAGATACGGTGCGCCGCCGATCCGGGACAGCTCGCCGCGCTTGGTCAGCTCCGCGGCGACGGTGACCGCGTCGGCGGGTTCGCCCCGGCCGTACAGGTCCAGGACCGAATCGAAGATCAGCTCGTGCGCGGGCTTGTAGAAGTCCCGGCCCTTGACCACGTCGATGACGTCAGCGATGGCGTCCTTCGACAGCAGCATGCCGCCGAGAACGCCCTGCTCGGCCGCCAGGTCCTGGGGAGGGGTGCGCTCGAAGGTGCGCGACCGCCCGCCGCCGTAGCCGTCGCCGTCCGCCGGGCCGCCCGGTTCATCCGGGGGCTCGGGGATGCCGTCCGGCCCGTTGAAGGCGGGCATGGGTCGTGCGCCTCCCAAACTGACGGACCCGTCCCGGCGGGTGGGCGCCGGGGCCTGGTGGTGGAGCCCTCCACGGTAGGGCCGGCGCCGTCGGCCCGGCGAGCAGGTCGTGCACAGCCCTTGTGGATAACTTGGGGACAACCGGGCTGATCCTGTTGAAAACTGCCGGTCATCCTGTGTGTATGGGGTGGACAACCGTGTGGACGAAATCGTCCCCTGTCAGTGGTCCACTCTGTGACGTGCGCGGGTCTGTCAATCGGTTGTACACAGCCGGTGTACAAAAAAAAGTCGGGTGCCGCCTCTCAACGAAGGGGCGGCACCCGACACAGCGTCGGTACACGGACGGCGCCGGCGGTCCGGCCGCTCGAGAGGTCCGCCCGGGACCGCGGCGCACGATGCCGCGGTCCGCTGCGGCGGTCCTCGCCGAGCGCCTAGGCCGCGACGACCGTCAGCCCGATCGTGGCCGCGACCTCGGGGTGCAGGCGGACGGACACCTTGTGGGTGCCCACCGTCTTGATCGGGGTCGTGATCTCGATCCGGCGCTTGTCGATCTGCGGGCCGCCAGCCTTGGAGACCGCCGCGGCCACGTCGGCCACGGTGATCGCGCCGAAGAGCCGCCCGGACTGCCCGGCCCGGCCGGACAGCCGCACCGCCAAGCCCTCGAGCTCGGCCTTGAGCTCCCGTGCGTGGCCCAGGTCGCGGACCTCCCGCGCCCTGCGGGCCTTGCGGATGGTCTCGATCTGCTTCTCGGCGCCCTTGGTCCAGGCGATCGCGAAGCCGCGGGGCAGCAGGTAGTTGCGGCCGTAGCCGTCCTTGACCTCGACCACGTCGCCGGGGGCGCCGAGGTTGGCCACCTCGTGCGTGAGGATGAGCTTCATGATGCGAAACCTCTTCCTCAGCGCGCGGTGCTGGTGTAGGGCAGCAGCGCCATCTCACGGCTGTTCTTCACGGCCGTGGCGACGTCGCGCTGGTGCTGCGTGCAGTTGCCGGTCACCCGCCGGGCACGGATCTTGCCGCGGTCGGAGATGTACTTCCGCAGCAGGTTCGTGTCCTTGTAGTCGACGTACTTGACCTTGTCCTTGCAAAAGGCGCAAACCTTCTTCTTCGGCTTGCGCACCGGAGGCTTAGGCATGATGTTTCTCAGTTCTCCTACGAAGATCTCTTAAAAGGGAGGCTCGTCCGAGTAGCCGCCGCTCCAGCCGCCTGAACCACCGCCGCTGGCCCACGGGTCGTCCTGCGGCGCGCCGCCGCCGGACGGCTGCCCGCCGCCTCCGCCGCGCGGAGCGCCACCGCCCCAGTCACCGCTGCGCTCGCCCCCGCCGAAGCCGCCGCCCCCGGTACCCCGGGACGCTTTGGTGACCTTGGCGGTCGCATACTTCAGCGACGGCCCGATCTCCTCGACATCGAGCTCGACGACGGTGCGCTTCTCGCCCTCGCGGGTCTCGTACGACCGCTGCTTGAGGCGGCCCTGTACGACCACACGCATGCCCTTGGTCAGGCTCTCGGCCACGTTCTCCGCGGCCTGGCGCCAGATGGAGCAGCGCAGGAAGAGGGCGTCCCCGTCCTTCCACTCGTTGCTGTTCTTGTCGAAGGTGCGGGGGGTCGACGCGACGGTGAAGCTGGCCACCGCCGCGCCGCTCGGGGTGAAGCGCAGCTCGGGGTCGTCAGTAAGGTTGCCGACGACGGTGATGACGGTCTCGCCTGCCATGGGTGGTTCACTCGCCTTTCGGGCTTGCTGTCTGCGTCTCGGAGCGGGGCCCGCGGCCCCGACGGCGACTGCGCCCGGCGCAGCGTGTTACCGCTGGTCGGGCCGGATGACCTTGGTCCGCAGCACACCCTCGTTGAGGTTGAGCTGGCGGTCGAACTCCTTGACGACCTCGGGTTCGGCGTTCAGGTTGATGACGGCGTAGATGCCCTCGGACACCTTCTTGCCGCCCTTCTTGATCTCGTAGGCGAGCCGACGGCGGCCCCAGATGTCGGTCTTCTCGACCGTGCCGCCGTTGGTGCGGATCACGTTCAGGAAGTTCTCCACGGACGGAGCGACCTGGCGCTCCTCGAGGTCCGGGTCGAGGATGACCATGACTTCGTAACGACGCATGCGGATACCCACCTCCTCTGGACTGAAAGCGGCCGCGGACGGTCCGCGGCAGGAGGGTGATGCGTCCGCCCGGGCGCGACTGCGCGCGCGGGCAGGGTCCGGGCAAGCATACCCGCACCCGATCGGCCTCTTGAAATCGCAGCCCGGGGCGGCGATGGTGACAGTGGGAGAGGCGCGTCCGCACGGAATTCTCCGGTGGAGGCACGGGCCATGCCGAGTCGACGATGACTTGAGCGACCGGCAGCGGTCCGACCGACCGGGGACCGAACGGGCTAGGGCGTGTTTGGAAAGGAGCGTCGGACAAGCCCGCGGCCTCTGGCGCGTGCGATTCGCAAGGCGGCGGAGCTTCCTCATATCGGGAATATGCGGGTGCTTCGCCAACGCAGCGAGCGTGCGTGGCAGACGTCGCGGGCCCGGCGATCCTTTCCAAACACGCCCTGGGGCCCGGGGGCGCGGCCCGTTCCGACACGGACGCACACGACCTCGGCAGGAAGGAACTCCCGATGGCCCGCGCAGTCGCTCCGGGGCCCCAGCCCACCGGAGACGTCCACCGACACCACTTCATCCTCAACACCGACGGCCGGTCCCACCCCCTGCAGAACACGGGCGCCGTGCTGACCGCAGTGTTCGGCCTGGTCGCCGCGATCTGCGCGTTCCTTCCCTCGATGCACCTGCTCGGCTCGTGGACCGGCCTGGCCGGCCTCTTCACCGGCGCGTGGTCGCAGATGATCTCGGCGACGACGGCGGAGCGCTGGGTGAACATCTGCGGCGTCGTCCTTTCCGGTCTCGGTCTGCTGTTCGGCCTCGCTCACGGTGGACTCTACTGACCACCACCGACAGCGACGGGTCCGCGGCGCGAGCGACTGTACGGTCGCTCGCGCCGCGGACCGTCTCTCCCTGGAGGCCCGCTCTGGGGACCACCGTGCGGCGGACATGCGCGCCGTGAATGACGGTGGTCGGCGGTAGCGTGGGCGTCATGTCCCCAGATGACTCGGCGCACGCGAAGACCGCCAACCTCGTCGGCTGCACCGTCGAAGACAAGGATCCGCTCGGCTCCGCGGCCGACCGCGGCGCCCAAGCGGTGCAGATCCAGCTCGGCGACCCGCAGAGCTGGTCCGCGCCCACGGTCGCCTTCCCGGGCGGCGCCGGCGCGCTCAAGCAGGCGGCCGAAGAGGCCGGCGTGCGCATTTACGTGCACGCTCCGTATGTGATCAACGTGGCCTCGGCCAACAACCGGCTGCGCATCCCGAGCCGCAAGCTGCTGCAGCAGACCCTGGACCTTGCGGCCGAGGTCGGCGCGCGCGGAGTCGTCGTCCACGGCGGCCACACCACGAAGGCCGATGATCCCGCGGTCGGCTTCGACAACTGGCGCAAGGCGGCCGAGGCGATCAACCTGAGCTGCCCGGTGTTCATCGAGAACACCGCCGGCGGCGACCACGCCATAGCGCGCAGGCTGGAGTCGATCGCCCGGCTGTGGGAGGCGCTGGAGGGCCACGACATCGGGTTCTGCCTGGACACCTGCCACGCTTTCGCCGGGGGCGAGCCCCTAGACACCGTGGTGGACAAGGTCATGGCGATCACCGGGCGGATCGACCTGGTACATGCGAACGACTCGCAGGGCGGCCTCAACTCGGGCCGCGACCGGCACGCGAACTTCGGCGAGGGCTTGATCGCGCCCGACGACCTGGCCGCGGCGGTGCTCGGGGCCGCAGCGGTCGGCGCGGACTTCATCTGCGAGACGCCCGGGGACGCCGCGGCTCAGGGCGCGGACATCGCCTGGATCCGGACGCGGCTGGCCGAGGGGAAGTAGTGGAGAACTACTGAATTGAATTATGGCGGCGCGGCCATAGATGCCGCGCCGCCGTGGCTGTTGGCGGGAAGTGCGCCGCCGCGAACGTCAGCCGGTGACCGGCGCGGCGGTGTCGGCACCCTCGTCGGCGTCGGCCGCCTCGGACTCTTCCTCTGAGGCGCCGGGGTCGGC
>NZ_DASZGI010000248.1:0-11096 GCF_035938995.1 Actinocrinis sp. | reverse complement strand
AAGGGGATTCAGTCCTGGGGCGTGGTGATGCTGCTCGCCGTCGCCGGCACGGGGGCGATGGCCATCTGGATCGGCACAGACCCGTTCTGGCTGCCGATAGCGGTCGGCCTCGGCACGCTCACCCACCTCGCCGGCGATTGTGTGACGAAGGAAGGCTGCCCGCTGTTCTGGCCGATCAAGGCCCGCCTCGGCATCCCCGTGATCAGGCATACCGGTGAGAAGCTGGAGACCGCCGTGCTGACGCCGCTCATGGCCGTCGGCGCCGTCGTCGCGCTCTACTACGCCTCGATCCCGCTAAGGCACGTGAAATAGCTAGAGCGTTTCTGGTGTGGGAGTTATGGCGGTCGCAGGTCGAGTCCGGTTTTGGTGAGCAGTCCGGCGAGCAGGCCTGGCCGGTACTGCATACGGCGTAGTCGTGTCTTGACCAGCGCGCGGAGCTGGTCGATGTCGCGTTTGGCGAGGTTGACCAGCCCGCACTTCATCACCGACCACACGCCCTCGACCGGATTGAGCTCCGGGGCGCAGGCGGGCAGGTGGAAGACGGTCAGCCACGGCCGGGCGGCGATCAGGCTGCGCATCAGGACGGACTTGTGGGTGTTGAGGTTGTCCCACACCAGCACGATCGGCGCGCGCAGCTGCTGATGGGCGGCGTCGAGCAGGCGGATGTAGTCCTGCTCGACGAAGCCCTTCTTCTCGCCCTTGCGCCCGTGGTAGGTGTGGGTGCGGTGGATCAGGCGCACTCGCTCGCTTCGGCCGGGGTGAACGGCGAGCAGTCCGGCGAGGTTGACCCGCTTGGTGCCAGCGTTGCTCACCTTCACCACCGGAGTGTGCCCGCGTCGGCCCCAGGTGCGCCCGCGCGGTGGGCGCAGGCCCTGGCCGGCTTCGTCCTCGAAGCAGATAAACGCGCCTCGGGTTATCGCTGTTCTTTTATATGCGGCCGGGTCTCCTGCCGCCACGCGGTGATCGCCTGCTCGTCGCGCTCGGCAGCACGGCGGGTGGGCATCTGCCAGGAAGCGCCGATGCGGTGCAGCAGTTCGTGCACCCCGGACAGCGAGCCATAGTGCACGCCGAATTGCCGGGTGATCAGCTCGCGGATGCGTGCGAGTGTCCAGCGCTGGTCCGTGTGGTAGCCGTGTGCGGCCGGACCCTGTTCGATCAATTCGAGCAAGGCCCGCTGCTGCGCCTCGGTCAGCCGGCAGCGCGCCCCGGCCGCGCCGCGCGAGGCCAAAGCCTCGGTGCCGCCGGTATCCAGCGCGCGGTGCCATCGGTTGGCCGACACCTTCGTCACCCGCAGCCGCCAGGCCACCCTCGCGTCACTCTCACCCGAGGCAAGCAGCTGCGCCGCCTGCAGACGGACCCCCTCCCGCCGGGCTCTGGCCGCCGCATCCAACCCGCCACCGTGCGCATACCTCACACCAATGACGTAATGCACCGTCAGGGGCACGTCAGCATGGCGCCACCCTGGCGAAACTCCCACACCGGAAACGCTCTAGACGGTATGTAGGTGCCGGTTGTGGGGCCGGCCTCGCGCCATGGGGAGACCTTCGTGTTCGAACACGTCGACGGCTTGGGCGGACGAGAGGAAACCGACTTGGAGAGCGCTCTCCCAGAGTGGTCTACCGCCTCAGCAGCTCTTCGTCAACGCTCCGGCGAGTCTGATTGAGGATTCTGCTCAACGAATATCAAGGGTCTTCATCGCCAGTGAGCAGAGGCTGTCGGCTCATGGATACCGAGCATGTCAGCGACCCAAGATGTCACGAGAAGCCCGCCACGATCCACGCTCGGGCCCGGGAATCGACTCGGAACGCCAATAACGAAGGTCATCGTGCGCACTCCGTGATCCAGCCTTGACGCGGCATCCCGGGCTCAGTAGCGTCCGCTTCGGAGAGCGCTTTCCCACACGTCAACCCCGCACCGACTGACGTGTCAGTCGTCAACGACGACCGACTGATGGGAGTTCGGTTCACCATGAGAACAGCGCCCCACATCCGCATCGCCGCGCTCGCCGCCGTGGTGGCGGCCGTTTGCCTCGGCTTCTCGGCTGCCCCTGCCGAAGCCGGGCCGCTGCCCACCGCGGCCGCCGCCTCGGCTCCGCCCACCCCGCCGAGCGAGGAACTGCACGCGAACGCCGACTCGTCGATCACCGTCACCTGGACCGCGAGCCCAGGGGCCACCGGCTATCGCATCTACCGGAGCACCGCCTCCGGTGGCGAGGGCAACACTCCGTACGTGACCACGACCGCAACCACCTACACGGATCTCCACCTCAGCAGCACATTGACGTACTTCTACGAGATCAGCGCGGTGAACGCGACCGGCGAATCGGCGCGCACCGCCGAAGACGCCTCGAGGACGCCGCCGCCGATCGGCACCGGCGGCGACACGCCGGGCGTGGCCAACGGCAACAGCCTGGTCTTCTACTGCAAGGACGCGCTGCTCGGCGGCTTCGACTGGTTCCAGACGCTCACCGGCTGGTTCCCGCAGGACCTGGGGTCCTCCGGGTCCATCTCCCCCGGCGGCCAGGTGGTGGACATGGCCTACGCGACCGAGGGCACGATGACGTTCAACGACGTCGTGGTCCCGACCGCGGGCCTCTACACCATCGACTGGCGGTACGCCTTCCAGAGCGGCCTGTTCCCCGGCGTCACCAACCGCCAGATGGGGCTCGAGGTCAACGGCGTCGTGATCACCAGCACCCAGCGCTTCGTCATCACCGGCAGCTTCGACGTGTATCAGCACACGGCGCTTCAGGTGCACCTCAACGCCGGCAAGAACTCGGTAACCATGCTCGCCGTGTCAGACCACGGCGTCTCCCGGGTGGACCAGTTGACCGTCACCCCGGCCACCGCCTCGGTGCCCGCCGGCCCGACGAATCTCATGATCACTCCGGGTAACGCGAGCGCCGCCCTCTCCTGGACCGGGAGCGCCAGCGGCAATCCGACCTCTTACACGATCTATCGCGGCACCCTCTCCGACGGTGAGGCGGTGACGCCCGTGGGCACCGTGTCCGGCACCACGACCACGTTCACCGACACCGGGCTGACCAGCGGAAAGACGTACTTCTACAACGTCGCCGCGAACAACGCGGTCGGCATTTCTCCGGACTCGAACGAGGTCTCCGCCACCCCGGCGGCCGCCCCGGCCCCGCCCGCCGCGCCGACCGGCCTGACCGCCACGGCCGGCAACGGCACGGTGAGCCTGACCTGGAACGCCAACTCCGGCGCCACCGGCTACAGCGTCTTCCGGGGCACCGCGCCGGGCGCTGAAGGCGCCACGGCGGTCGGCACCAGCACCACCGCGAGCTTCACCGACACAGGGCTCACCAACGGCACCACCTACTACTACACAGTCACGGCGACGAACTCCGTCGGCTCCTCCGGCAAATCCGGTGAAGCGCACGCCACGCCAACCGCGGGCGGCGGTGGCGGTAACCCGCCGCCGGTCCCCTTCGGCGTCGTCATCACTCCGCAGGCCGGTCACATCCTGCTCCAGTGGGGATATGAGAGCACTGCGACCAGCTACCGCGTGTATCGCGGCACGACGCCCGGCGGCGAAGGCGCCACGCCCCTGGCCACGGTGACCTCGCCCACGTATACCGACGCGGCCGTGACCAGCGGCACCACCTACTACTACGAGTTCACCGCACTGAGCTCCGGCGGCGAAAGCGCCCGCACCGCAGAGTTCCACGCAACGGCTCAGTGATCCGTGAGCGGGGCGGCGACCCACCCGCCCCGCTCACGGGATTGGTATGCGGTGACGACCGGTGTTCTGCACACCGGTCGTCACCGCACGATCGGTCACGGCATCGCGTGCACGTGCGGGCCGACCGTGTTGGCGAACTGGTTGCCGTTGCTCGCGTCCCAGTTCGTCGACCACGTCATCGCGCCGCCGATGCCCGGCCAGGTGGTCGGGGGCTTGAAGCTGCCGCAGTTGGTGCCCGACGCCAGGCAGTCCAGCGCGGCGTTGACCACGTTCGGGTCCGTGAACCCGCTTCCCGCGGCGCTGCTGGAGGCCGGCAGCCCGAGTCCGACCTGGCTCGGGTTCAGGCCGCCCTGCAGCTGGATGCAGGCCAGCGCGACCAGGAAGTTCTCGGTGCCCTCGGCGTAGACGTTGCCGTCGCAGCCGTTCATGGTCCCGGAGTTGTAGTACTGGGTGTTGACGATGGTCAGGATGTCCTTGACGTTCAGCGCCAGCTGGAAGTAGGCCATCCCGGTGCTCTGCATGTCAATGGTCTGCGGAGCCATGGTCAGCACGAAGCCCGATCCGACCATGCTCGCCAGCGAGTGCAGGGCCTGCCCCATGTACGTGGCGTTCACCCCGTTCTCCAGGTCGATGTCGATCCCGTCGAACCCGTAGTTCTGGATGATCGAGTCGGCGCTGCTGGCGAAGTTCGACGCGGAGGCCGAGTCGCTCACCGAGACGGTGCCGTCCTGGCCGCCGACCGAGAGGATCACCTTCTTGCCTCGAGAGTGCTCGGTGGCGATGTCGGCCTTGAACTGCGCGTCGGTGTAGCCGCCCAGCGCGCTGGAGAGCCCGGAGTCGATCGCGAACGAGATCTGGCCCGGAGTGGTCGTGGCGTTGGCGAAGGCGACCGCGATGATGTCGTACTGGGAGTTCACATCGGTCAGCCGCTGTACGGCCGCGCCGTTGGTGAAGTCCTGCCAGTAACCGGTCAGCACGTGCTTGCCGTTTCCGCCGCCCGGGCTTCCGCTCGGGGAGGCGGACGGTGAGGAGGACGGGGACGCCGAGGGCGAGTTGCTGGGGCTGGGGCTGCCGCCGCCGCAGGGGCCGTCATCGGTCCACACGTTCTGCGCGTTGTTGCCGGGCACGTCGCCCTGGGTCCACCACTTGGCGGTCCACTGGTGGCCTCCGTAGGACACGACCGCGCCGCCGGTGTAGGCGGTCGTCGAGACCCACGCGGGCGCGGTGCACGAACCCGAGCCGGTCGGCGAGGAGCTCGGCGACGGCGTCGGGGAGGTCGACGGAGACGACGAGGTGGGGCCGGTGCTCGGCGAGGGGCCGCCGCCGGGACCGGTGAGCGAGAAGTCGTCGGCCTCGTACGCGGGCTGGGCGTACCACCCGTGTACCCAGATCGTCAGGCTCGTCGTGCTGGATCCGGTGGTGAAGCTCGTGCTCAGCTGCTGATATCCGCTGGTGCCGGGAGTCCAGGTGCTCGTGTCGGTCGTGCCCGTGCCGGTGTCGCCGAGGTAGACGTACGAGCCGTCGACCCACGCCGACAGCGTGTAGGACGAGCCGGGCTGGACGCTGACCGTCTGCGAGCACTGGGCGTCGTCGCTGCTCGACGGCGTCGCCTGCAGCGCGTACGAGCCGGAGTGGACGGGGCTGGTGACCACCGCGCCGCCGCTCGTACACGACCACGGGGAGAGCGAGCCGGACTCGAAGCCGGGGTTCTGGACCAGGTTCGCGGCGGCGGCCTGGGCGCCGGTCGTCGCCGCGACGACGCCGACGGTCGCCAGCACGACGCTGATCGCCGCGCCGGCGGCGACGAGCGTGCGGCGGCGCGGCCGGGCACGGAGGGGTGGGACGGATGCCATGGATCGCCTCTTCGAAGCGGGCGGTGCCGGCGCGGACGCATGACGGCACCGCGGGTCGAGGCGGGCGGACGGACCGGGCCGACCGGTGCGCCGCGCCGCAGGGGACAACGCGGGACGCCGGGGCACGCGCCGGGGCTCCGGACCCACGCTTAGATTGGACTAGACCAGTTGGTTGGTCAAGAAGTCGAGCGCATCTCTGTGCATACAGGAAACGCACGGCCCGGTGACGTCGACGGTTCGAGCCCGTCTAGAGGGCGTTTGAGCTCCTAGGACGTGTTTAAGGGTGTGTTTAATAATGGGCGTCGGATCACACCCCGGGACCGCTGCGCGCGAGAGGACCGAGACGACCGGTCGTCTCGAATGCGCCCAAGGAGGAGCACCGGATAGTCCCGGGGTGCTTCGCCCAACGCGGCGAGCGCGCTTAGGCGCGCCCTGACCCCTCGTTGCACCACACGGTCAGCGCCCACCACCAGCGCACCGCGTCGCCGAGGGTGTCCTGCGGCGCCGGGCCGGGCCCCGCGTCGAACCCGGTCAGCTCGCCGAGTCGGCGCAGCCGGTGCTTCACCGTGTTGGGGTGCACGTGCAGCGCGACGGCCGTCGTGTCCGTGCGCTTGCCGTGCCCCAGGTAGGCCAGCGCCGTCTCGGCCAGCAGGCGGTGGAATGCGTCCGCCGGATCGAGCTTCGCGAGCAGCGACCCGGCCAGAAGGCAGCCGATCTGCGGCTGGGAGTCGGCCGCGGACGCGAGCGCCAGTCCGGTCACGGTCTGAAGGCCGAGCAGTCCGCGCGTGCGGGCGGCGGTCATCGCGATGCCGCAGGCCTGATACGCCCCGGACAGGCCGGTCAGCCGGACCGGCGGCGACGCGACGACGAGCACCTCGTGCAGCAGCCGGTCCACGGCGGGCAGCCGCGGGCTGACGCCGCACAGGTAACCGTCGACGAACCCGGATATCCCGCCGGCGCTTGCGATCAGGGCTTCAAGCGGCGCCGCGCGGTTCGGATCGGTCAGGTCGGCGATCAGGCAGTGATAGGGACGGGCCGGATTCAGCGGTGACGAGGCGGTCGGTGCGTTGTAGTCCTGGTGGCCGTCCTGCTGTTCCGCGACCGCCTCGCCGTGGAACAGTTCGCGCAGCAGCCGCGCCCGCGCCGAGTAGCCGTTGCGGGCGAGTTCGGCCTCCCGGCTGCGATAGGCGTCGATCAGACGGTTGCGAAGCTCGTGGCTGTAGGTGTCCAGCTCGACCAGCGCTCCGAGCACGGCGTCGGTCTGTCCGGCGTCCTGCGCCGCGTCGATCAGCCGGGACATGGCGTAGACGCGTCCGGCCTGGAAACCGTCGAGAAGCGCCGCGAGGGGCACGCCCTGCACCACCCGGTCGAAGGCCAGCTCATCCGCCGCCTTCGCGCCCTCCCCCAGTTCCCCGGTCTCGCTGTACGCGGCGATGACGACGTTGATCAGTGCCGCGACATGATGCCGCACCTGCGCCCGGGGCAGCTGCGCGATCAGCGGTGCGTAGCCGCGCGCCGCGTCCACGGCACCGTCGAGGACCGCGGGGTCCGACCGTATCTGGTCGATCAGATCCCGCACCGCCTTCCGGCCTGACCGCTCGACCACGCCGCTGCGCCTCCTCGCCCGAGCCGTTGGCCGGCGAGGCCGCCTCGGTCTGCCGACACCAGGAAGAACTCTGGCACAGCGGGCCGCGGATGGCACGGCGAGAGGGCACGGTCAAGGGTGCAGAAAGTCTTCGGTGTCGGCCCGGGGCGGCTGCGAAAGATCGTGTGGCGGGGGCGCCCTTCTCCCTGCCACACGATCTACAGCCGCCCTAAAGCCCCGGGTCGACACCGAAGACCGCACGAACTCGGCCCCGCTGGGCGCCGACGGTCCGCAGCCGCCATCGGTGTCCAGCGGGGCCGAGTGCCTCCGCGGAGGGGTCAGCCGGCGGAGGAGTCGAGCCCGGCGATCGCGGCGTCGGTGACCTTCGCCAGACGTCCGCGCTGCGGGAAGTTGCCCACCGGGATGCGGGCGACTTCCTGACCGGTGGAGTAGCTGATCACTGAGACGGCGTTGCCGGCGCTCAGCGGGACGAAGCAGTAGTTGCCGTCGACGCTCGTCGCTGCCCAGTAGGGGATGCTGCCCGTCGGGTAGTTGACCGTGGCCAGCGTGGTGAGCGAGTTGACGTCCACGATCTTGGCGTAGTCGTCGATGGTGCCGACGTCGCAGAGCTTGGTCTGGTCACCGGACAGCGCGATGCCGTGGTGGGCCGAGTTCTGCGGGTAGTTGTCCGGGTTCTCGTTCGCCGCGCTGGCGCTGAACGGCTGGTTGACCGTGGCGAGCGTGGTGCTCGAGTTCAGGTCGTACTTGATGAAGCCGTTGAGGTAGGACAGGTCGGCGTACATGGTGGTGCCGTCCGCGGCGATCACGAACGGCCGCAGCCCGTATGGGAACGTCCACTTCTTGACGACCTGCAGGGTCTTGGCGTCGACGAGTTCGAGCTGCAGCGCGCCCTTGAGGGCGTTGAGCGACTTGGGCAGCAGCGTGACGCCGATGCTCTCGTTGTAGATGTACTTGCCGTCGGCGGTGAAGTTGTTCTGGTGCGGATACGAGCCGGTGGCGAAGGTTCCGATCTCAGCGCCGGTGGCCGCGTTGTAGACGTCTGCCACCTGCGACGTGGTGGCCGAGACCACGACCGTGCTGCCGTCCGGGGACAGCGCCATGTGGTCGGCGTGGATGCCGTCGACCTGGGTGTGCCACAGCTCGGCGTGGGTGGCCAGGTCGAACGCCGCGACGTCGTCGAGGTTGGCGCGCGAGACGTAGAGGGTCTTGCCGTCCGGGGAGACGGTCATGTCGTCCACGTAGCGGGTTCCGCCGACCGACGGATCCACTGTCGCCTCGTCGGCGTTGGCGAGCCCGTAGTCGATCCACTGGATCACGCTGAAGCTCGCCAGGCGCTGCTGGAGGTCGGGGACGATGTTGAAGGACCCGAGGTTCTGGAACGTGCTCTGGTCGATGAAGCTGACCGTGCCGGACACGGCGTTCCCGATCAGCAGGACGTCGTGCAGCGAGCCGGTGTCCGCGGAGGCGGCCTGGGGCGCGACGCCGCCGAGCGTGACCAGGCTGCCGGCCGCGAGGGCGCACAGCAGGACACTGCGGGGCTTCGTGCGGGAGATCGACATGGTGTTCGTTCCCTCAGAGATGTTACGAGTGGGTAGCGCGGTCTGGAGCGCAGTCTGCGCCCGCACGGCGCCGCGGCAAAGGGCGCAGCCGCCAACGTCAGCGGCCTGCGTTGTCGGCGGCCGACACCGCACCGGCAGCGGCCGGGCTGCGGATTCGTCAGCGGTGCTTCGTCAGTGGGGCGCGGAATCGGGGAAGACGCTCGCCACGAGCATCCCGACGAGGCGCTCGAAGCTCTCGTCGATGGACTCGGGCAGCCCGAAGCCGCCGGAGATCTCCAGCATCACGAAGCCGTGGACCGCCGCGCGCAGGCAGCGGGTCGCGTGTACCGCGTCCTCGCCGGTGATTCCGGCGCCTTCGAGCACTGCGAACGCCACGCCGACCGCCCGGCGCCCGGCCTCGGCAACCGCGGGGTCTCCCAGGTCGTCGGCCGGGACAGTCAGCTGGTAGCGGCCGGGGTATGTGCGGCTGAACTCGCGGTAGGCGTACAGGAATCGGGCCAGAGCGGTGGGTCCGCTGTGTCCGAGCACCGCCGCCGTGACGTAGGCGGTGAATTCGTCGAGGACTGCGACGGTCGCCTTGCGGCGCAGTGCGGGCAGTCCGTCGACGTGCTTGTAGAGCGAGGGCACGGCGACGCCCGTCCGTGCGGCGACCGCGGCGAGGGTGAGCCCGGCCGCGCCCGCCTCATCCACCACGGCCAGCGCGGCGTCGAGAACGGATTGCTGGCTTAGTCCTGCACGCGGCATATAGAGGCGCTCCGTCTATTCGGCCGCACACGGCACGGGCGGCTAACGATGCTAGCCTCTATGCTAGAAGGGAAAGCTTTGCGTAGCGGGCATCGATGCGGGCGGGTTGGCCGAGGTCGCCGTCCGGGCCGTCACCGCGCGAATCGCACAGGTAGCGGATCGGCGTGGTGCCGGTGACCGAGCGGAATTCGCGGTTGAAGTGCGACTGGTCGTAGTAGCCGCACCGCACCGCCAGTTCGGTCAGCGGGATCTGCTGTCCCACCAGCAGACGCATCGCCCAGCGGAAGCGGGCCATCCGGGCGATGGTGGCCGGGGAGAGCCCGATCTGCTGGCGGAAGGCCAGTTCGAGGCGGCGCTGGCTCCAGCCCAGCTCGTCGGCCAGCCGCCCGGACGGGACGGCCCGCATGTCGCGCTCGAGCCGCGACCAGGCGTGCCGGACCGGGGCGAATGCGCTCGCGGCGACCTGCGCGCGGTGCGTGAAGAACTCGTCCAGCACGTCGAACCGGGCCGCCCAGGTGGGTGTCTGCGCCAGCTGTTCCTCGATCAGTGCGACGGGTTTCGGGCCGAGGACGTCGTCGGCGTCGACGACGGCGTTGGCGAGCTCCACCATGGAGTGGCCGAGCAGCGCGTGCGCCCCGAACGGGGTGAGCATGACCTCGATGCCGTGGACGCGGCCGTTGTGCGTGCCGCGCAGGCTGTTGGTGCGCAGCCCGACCACGAAGGAGCGGTGCCGCACCGGCGGAATCTCCGGGGACGCGGCCTCGGTCAGTGTGAGCGGGTCGTCGATCCCGAATACCACGCACGGCAGCCCGACCGGGACCTCCATCCGCGAGCGGGGCACCGCGGTCAGGACCCGAAAGCCCCGGTAGCGCACCACGAATCCGTCCAGGCGGGGGGCGGGGTGGCCGATCGCGGTCTCCCACCGGCCGAACGACCCGGCGCCGCGCCGCACGTCGACGTGTCCTGCCATCCTCGCCCGCTTCTCCGTCCGCGCGCCGGGCCTCCTCTTCCACCTCGAACCTACGCGAGCGCTCGGGGCGCGTACAACGGCGATCTTCGTTTTTTTCCTATACCCTCAGCCCTCCCCTGCGGCACAGTGAGGGCGGCTCGAGGGCGAAAGCGGCGGCCGCAGGGGAGCGCGGCGGCGGGGAGCGCGCACCCGTCCGCGGACCAGCACGGGCGCGGGCCAGGGCAACGGTTGCCAACGGGGGCTGTCCGCCACGCCAGACGGGCTCGCCCGCGCCTGTGACAGCGTTCCGTCCGCGCTGGGACGGATCAGGGTCCTGCCGCAGGACCCCGGGCTCGGGCCCGGCCGCCTGCGTCATGCGGTCCGAACCGCCGCGGCGCGGACGCAGGCCGCTGCTACCAGTCTTCCCGGGTCTCCACCCCCACCAGAACGAGCGTCTCGCCGCTGGCCGCGTAGTGGCGCATGAGCGGCAGCACCGGGCTGTAGACGTGCACTGAGTACGCAGTAGTCGCGCCCTCGTTGACGACTTCGTGGACGTGACGGCCGCTGAACGCGCGTCCCGCTCCCTCCGAGAGCCTCCGGACGCGTCCGGTGCCGTCCGGGAGGGTCAGCGCCCTGCCGTAGTCGTGGTCCCGCGGGGCCGTCACCGACCGCTCGGTCAGCTC
>NZ_DASZGI010000247.1:0-11202 GCF_035938995.1 Actinocrinis sp. | reverse complement strand
CGCAGTGCTGCGGCGGGCAGTGGTGTGCTCGCTCACCGGCGCAGGCTGCGTCGGCCTTCGACGAGTTGGGCGGCGCCGAGCAGGACGACCGATCCGGCCAGTGCGGTGATCCAGGTGGAGAGGTTGAAGAAGCCCTGGAGGCTGTGGACGTGGAAGACCGTGGTGGCTATCCATCCGCCCAGCAGCGCTCCGGCGATGCCGATCAGGCAGGTGACGATCAGGCCGTGTGACTTGCGGCCGCTGACGAAGTGTTCGGCGATGACGCCGACGATGATTCCGAGCACGATCCAGGCGATGACGCCCATGAGGACTCCTGGGTGAGATGACAGCGTTCAAACACAGATCCGCATCCGCTGCGCGGTCGTCTCACGAGGTCCACCGGAGTCGCCTGGGCCTGTGGCCCAGATCCGGATCGGTCAGGGGATGCGAAAACCCCGAACCGTGGTAAGAAGATCCGCGATTGGCGTGGATGCTTCGCCGCCGGGGTCCGGGGTGACACCCTCATCATACTGCTATCGACCTGGGCGGACACGAACAACGACCCGCACGAGGGACACGATTGGCCTGTCAATCCGCGCGCGACGGCGGACGGCTGCGTGGACTGCGTATGGCCCCCAGCGGCGAGGCGGGCCACCGGGCACACGCGCACCACGACGACGGTGTTGCGGCTGACAACCCCGCGTCGACCACCGGCCCGTGGACCCGCCCGATCGCCCAGCACCTGCGCGGAACGCGGTCCCCTCACCGTGCGCCTTTAAAGGCAACGCGGCCGAATCGTGTGGCGGGAGTGGACGTAGGTGGCGTGTGGTGGCGAAGCGACGACAAACCTCGCCGCACTGCATAAGCTTCATACGATGCCCCAAGACCTCGGGTGCCAACTCACACTTGCTGATCGTCCACAGCGCGCGAGGTCGATGACCATGGAGCAATTGCGTGTGTGCGAGCGCCGTGAGAACGGAGTCGTGGTCCTCGCGGTGTCCGGAGAGCTGGACTTGGTGACCGGCCCACAGCTCGACCAGCATCTGGCCGCGCTCGCCGCCGCGGGCGATCACCGCGTGGTCCTGAACGCGGCGGACCTCGTGTTCTGCGACGCCTGCGGAATCACCGTGCTGCTGCGAGGCCACACCCGTGCCCGCGAGCAGCAGGGTTGGCTGCGCCTTTTGGCCGCCCACGCCCGAGTCCGCCGGGTCCTGGCGATCACCGACATGACCCGGGTGCTGCCGGTATTCGACACCGTCGCCGACGCCGTAGCGGGCATGAGTGTCGGCTCTTCGCCCGGCCTCGCGTCCCCGCAGCAGGCGGCGTCAGTGCTGTAGAGCGTTGATAGCCATTCCTTGGTAGCAGCCGTCCGCACCGTCGGCGGGGAGACTTCGACGTGGTCAGGCTCCTGACGCCCGCAGGAGCAGGCCCACACCGTAGGTCAGGGCCATCGCGAGCGTGCCTGCCGAGACAGAACACGAGGACGGGTTGGCCGACGCCGCGCCGAAGTACGGCTTGATCACGAGCGGCCGGTTCGGACCGAGCCGGTCTGCGGGTCGGAACCTTGTGGGGTGGCGTGCCTGCTCAACTCTCTCGCCAGCCAACCACCCGCCAGCCGCGTACCTAACCTGTCAGGCCCGTACACCCAGGTCAGTCGTGTCCGACGTCGGGGTGTTGCAAGGTGCCCTGGGCGGCGCGGGATCCGCTGGGCCCGCCACCGGGTCCGCGCAGGATCCAGGCGGCGCCCACGGCCACGAGCGCACCGAGCACCGGCGCGGTCAGGTAGATCCACAGACCGTGCAGGTCCCCGCTGAGCAGCGCGGGTCCTAGCGAGCGGGCCGGGTTCATGGACGCGCCGCTGACCGGGCTGGCCCACAGGCCCGCCATCGCGATGTAGGCGCCGACGCCGACCGCGGACAGCGGCCCGATGTTCTGTGCGCTCGACGCGGTGCCCAGGATCGTGCTGACCAGCCCGAGGCTGAGCACGGCTTCGACGGCGAAGGCCTGCGTAGTGGTGAAGCCCGGTCCGGGCAGGGTCGCGCCCAGGTGCGCCACGTTGCCGAAGGTCGCCCGCAGCACGAGGGCGGCCAGCGCGGCGCCCGCGCACTGGGCGGCGAGGTAGCCGGGGACCCGGCGCCAGGCGAAGTCGCCGCGCAGTGCGAAGGCGACGCTCACGACAGGGTTCAGGTGCGCGCCGGAGACGGCGCCCATGAAAAGGATCACGGCGAGCACGGTCAGCGCGGGGGCCGTGACTGCGGCGGCGCGGCCGATCTGGCCGTGGGTGGCCGCGTCCAGGACCGCTGCCCCGGCGCCGGCCAGGACCAGCAGGAAGGTCCCGAAAAGTTCGCTGAAGAGTCGGCGCCCCTCGTAGGAGAGGTTGTTGAAGTCGCGGGCCCACACCGGCTCGCGTTCCAACACGGCCGCGATCCGCGTCCCGTGGCGGGCACGCACGAGAGCCTCGACGCGATCGGGCCCGTCACGCCCTGGCGTCGGTCCCGCATCGCCGGGCTGCTGGGGTTGCGTCACGACGCGGTCCCGGTCTCGGCGCCGCGGCCTACGCGGCGATCGCGGGCAGGTCGACGAGGCGGCACGGGATCTCGGTGTCCTCGCCCAGGTGGTAGCTGGCGCACACCCGGTGATACCCGTCGGCGATTTGCAGGTCGCGGCCCTGGCCCAGATCGCCGCGGACCAGAAGGATCGGCGAGAGCGCGTTGCCCTTGGCGACGTTCTTGAGGTCTCTGCCGACCTCGGGGTCATCCGCGGGAAGCAGCGCCAGCCGGGCCGCCCGCAGGATGTCCTTGGCGTGCTGCTGCACGGTGGGCGCCCGCGACAGCAGCGCGGTCAGGATCTCCACCTGCGCTGGAGCGGCCATGAGCCGCAAGAACGACGCGGCCGCCGGGTAGTCGTGCTGCGCCGGGGCATCCGCCCACTTCACGCTGAGTGTCTTCGTCACCATGCCACGTCCCTTCGACATCTCGACCCTCACCCGCCACTCCACCCCGGCGGTCATTGATCCCCGTATGTCCCGCGCACGCGGTTGCACACCCGGGCGGACCGGCGACTTCTGCGCCGGAGCTGCGAGGTGGCGGCGATACTGACAATCACGGCGGCCACGCCCCCGGGTCGGCCGCCGCCCGCCTGCCGCGGACCGTCACCAGCGTGGTCAACCGCGTCGTGGACGCATGACAAACCGACCAGGACATGAAGCAGACCCCTGCTAACCTCTGGCAGACACGGCTTCCGCCCGGTCGATCGGGGCAGGCGCTGTGGGCCGTCTGCTTTCGGCAGCACCGGTCCCACCAGGTTCCATGCGCATGTCGGCGGCTGTACTCTCCAGGTAGCCCTTGACGCTCCGGACCCCGGCGCCGTGATTTCCCGGCGCGCAGGATGCGTCGCGGCGTGCGGCCCGGCCGGAACCCGGCCACACTTTCGCCGTCAGCGCACTCGGTGCTCCCGCGACCCGAAGCGTGAGGCCGTACATGGACGTCATCTCCACTAGGCGCGACGAATTCCTGCATGTGATCACCGTGCGCGGTGAGGTCGACCTGGCCACCGCCGGGGATCTGCTTCTTCGACTGTTGATGCTGGCCGGTCCCGCGACCGGGACGGTCGCGCTGGACCTGTCCCAGGTCGCCTTCATCGACTGCGCCGGACTGCGTGCCCTGACCGCCCTAGACCGCCACGTGCGCACGAGGGGCGGCAGCGTTCACGTGGCCGTGGCGTCACTCGCGGTCGCCCGACTGTTCGAGCTGGTGGGGTTACACGCACGCCCGGACTGTGTGATGGCCCCGCCCGACCCTGCCGCCGCGCTCGACGGGAGGTCCGGGGTATGGCCGGTGGCGGCTGCCTGAACTCCGAACGCACGCCGCCGCGCGCGTCAGGGTCCTGCGATCTTATCGCAAGCCCCGGCCCGGCAGCCGGAACAGCGACACCGATCGGACGGCGCCGCACGCACCGTTGTACGACGTGACCACGGGAGATAACCATGCGCATCGGATCAGTACTACTCGTCATCTGGCTGCTCATCGGCACCCTGGCCGGCAGCCAGCGCCACTACTACGACACCGGCAGCACCAACTGCGCGAAGGCGGGCACCATCCTGGTCACCATCCTGGCCGGCCCACTCAACTACGTCGGGGTCAATCCGAAGGTCTCCTGCGTCGCACCCCAACCCAGCAAATAACCAGCCGACCCGCACCCGCCGGACCTTGTCGCCCAACCGCCCAGCGCGCTTCGGCCTGCGTCGGCCGCGCCAGGCGCCCGACCCGCACCAGGAAACGGCAGGCGGCAGTGCGACGACCCGCTTTCGTCGTCGCACTGCCGGGACAGGAGAAAATCCACCGAGTGATACGGTCCGCGACGGCGCTGGTCATCGCGGATCAGCCAGTGGTCTTACACCACTGCATCGGTGATGGCCGTTCAGGCGCCACTGATTCGGTTTGGCGGTACGCTGATATTCTTCAGTTTAGCGGCCGAAGCCTGTCGTGCGGCGCCTGGAACGCGGACCGAGGATCACGGCGCGTCCGCGTGTGCCCTTTCGGTGCGTTGGTTGGCCATGTCGATGCGGTCCCGTCGGCTGTCCGCGACGATGAATCCCAGTCCCAGGGCCATCACGATGATGGACACGATCCACAGGAAGTGCACCGCCAAGCCGATCAAACCGAAGAACAAGGCCACGGACAGCACGACGAGCATGACGGCGTCCGGGCCCTTCTTCTGGCGCAGCAAGCGCCCGAGCCGTTCGTTTGACCGGGACTCCGCGCCGGAACGCGGCGGATGGGCGAGCTTTGGGGCGACGCTCGGAACGGGCCCTCCGGCGTCCACCGCGGTGTCCAGGCGGTAGTCGGTCCGAGGCAGGCGAGCGTCGTTGTCGAGGTCTTTCAGGTCGGGTCTCATGCGAGACCCCCGATCTCCCTCCGATAGCGGAGGGTCAACAGCCCAGCTTGGGCTACTCACAGTCTATCTCCTGCAGGTCGTCCGGGATACGCGCGCGCAGGCGGCACTGCCCGCAAGGCCGTCGATGCCTCAACGCTGCCCCACGATCGGGCTCCGGGAACGCGGTGCGATGCCCGCCGCGCGCAGCGGAACAGGAGCGCGTCGGCTGCCCGCAGGGATCGGAATTGCAGCGCGCCTTACGGCAGCGTGCGGCCATCCCACCAGCGGTACCAGCCCAGACGGCCCACACGGTCACCGTCACGTGGCACCCGCCTTTCCACGCGCTGCGGTTTGAGGGAAGTGGCTGTTCGGCCGGTCAGTTCGTTGTGACCCGGGCTGGGTCGGTCGCGGAGCGTTTCGGTCCTTTCGCCACATGTCGGGGTTGCTGCATACTGTGCGTGGAGCGTTCATTCACGCAGCCTGACCGAATTCCCGATTAGGTCTGGACCACACGCCGGTCTCGAGATCTGCCTCGCTGCCCGTCCTTCCCGTGCAAGGTGGGTTCGATGGCGACGCTGTCTCACTGCGATCTCAACTTGTCTCCTTTCACCCTGGTTCTCGCCTGGATGACGGTGCGGGATGCCGTGGGGTGTCCCGTCGCGCCGTGGGCGGGGAACGCGCCCATTCCGTTCCGGCCGGGCCCGAGGGGGGCACGGTGATGTTCAAGGGGCGGCGGGGTTCCCGCGCGGCCGATGTGGCAGCGCTGTCAGTGGTGTCGGCCGGGCAGATCGTGTGGGACGCGGAGGGGACCGTGCGGCAGGCCTGGGTGCACGAGTTGCTGCGGAGGCAAGCCCATCTGGAGTTTGCCCGCAGCGCCGCGTCCAATGACCGTGCCGTCGCACTCGATCGCCTGAACGCGGCGCAACGCGATGGCGACCCGAGGGAGATCAACACGGCCCATATCGCCTTGGAACAGGCCCTCGACGACGTCCGTCAAAGTTCGCTGGCCTGTGAACAGGTCCGCCGGAGACTGCGCGCGGCGTTGGACTCGCAGGCCCGCGCGGCCAAGGAGCGGGCGGTGGCGTCCCTGGTGCGCCAGTTGAAGCGGAACAGATCGGTGATCGCCGCGTCCTGCGCGCGGGAGCCGGGAGACGAGGCCGTGGAGACCGGGTCAGTTCCGAAGCTGCGGCGGCCCTCCAGGTGGCGCTTTCGCGTGGTGGTGCATCGCACGGCGGGGCTGCGACAGTCATGACCGCTCCGGTGTCCCGTTCGGCACACGTTTCGCCTGTTCGTCCAGCCGAAAGGAGCAAGCAAATGATCGGTATGTTGCCCATGGTCCTCGGCACCCCCGTCGACCTGAACAGCCCCGGACACTACGTGCACTGGGGCGTGATCCAGATATCCGTGGCCAATCTCGTGGTCGTCGGCGTCATGCTGCTGGTCTTCATCCTGGCGTTGGTGCTGCCCTTCCCGAGGGGGCGCGACCGCAAATGAGCGGGCAGTCGACCACGAACCCGACCACGGCCCCCGCCCCGGCCCCGGTGGCGACGGGCGGATGGACCGGCGCGGTGCGGCGCCGCGCGGTGCGCGCCCTGCCCCCGGACAAGCTGCTGCCTGACACCCAACCGGCGTACATGGCGTCCTGGATCTACGTATTCGGCGTGCTCACGCTCGCAGCATTCGTGGTCGTCCTCGCGTCTGGCACGGTTCTCGCCTTGCGCGGCCCGGCGTGGTGGCACATCTCGAGCCTCGGGCACTACATCAATAGCCTGCACCTGTGGAGCGTCGAGTTGTTCATGGCCTTCATGGTCATCCACCTGTGGGGCAAGTTCTTCATGGCCGCCTGGCGCGGACGCAGGGCCCTGACCTGGATCACCGGGGCCGTGGCGTTCCTCGGTTCGGTCGGCACTGCGTTCACCGGCTACCTCGCCCAGCAGAACTTCGACTCGCAATGGATCGCCACCCAGGCCAAGGACGGTCTGAACGCGGTGGGTATCGGCGCGTACTTCAACGTCATGGACTTCGGCCAGATGCTCATGTGGCACATCGTGCTGCTGCCGGCGCTCGTCGGGATCCTGGTGGTCTGGCACTTGCTGCTGGTGCGCCACCGCGGTGTCGTGCCGCCGATCGCGCGGCGCGAGCGCTCCGCCGAACCGGCCCCGACCGCCGAGGCGATACCCGAGCCGGTGCTGAGCACAGTACCGGACGCCGACCAGGCGCCCCGCTCATGAGGCGCCGCACGCGCGACGCCGAGCCCGACCCGTACTCCTTCGGCGCGCGGCCCTACGACCTGGTCAAAGAGTTCACGATCGCCATGGTCGTGGTCCTCGCCCTCACCTTCGCGCTGGCCGCGGTGTTCTCCTCCCCGGACGACAAACCGCTCACGATCGCCGCCTGGGCCAAGGCCGACCCCGGCGACTTCACCACGACCGCGCTGGCCGAACTGGACGGCTCCAGCCTCACGGCCGGGTACGGCCCGCCGTACAACGCCGCGGCCAACGGCCAGAAACTCGGGCCGCTGTCCCTAGCCAAGGCCGCCGGGGTCACCCACCCGATCGACACCGCCCAAGCCTTCGTTCTCGGCCCGCTCGGCTCCGCGCCACAGAGCGCACAGGTCGCCGCGGCGCTCAGCACCTATGACAGCGCGAGCGCGGACCAACAGGGCAAGTGGACCAGCGTTTACTCGGACGCGCTGACGAAGGCGAACGGCGATCCGACTAAAGTCGCCGCCGGGGACTACGGCCCGGTCCCGATCCTGCTGGGCCAACTGCTGGTTCAGGCACAGGCCGGGTCGCTCGACGGTGTGCTGCTCTCGGAGGGCGGGTTCTACCAGAGCGACTACACCCTGCCGCTGCTCTTCCTCGCTGACGGCTCCGACCTGGCCGCGAAGGCCAGCGCCGACCACCTGACGGGCACGCAGTGGGGAATGATGAACGAGACCGGGAACTTCCCCGGCCAGGCCTGGCTGTGGCTGTACACCTTCTGGTACCAGATATCCCCGTACGACCACAGTGCCAACGCCGACGCCCTGGTCATGGGCACCATGGCGCTCCTCGTCCTGCTCTTCGTGTTCGTACCCTTCATCCCCGGGCTGCGCTCCATCCCGCGCCTGCTGCCGGTCTACCGGCTCATCTGGCGGCGGCATTACCGGGAGCGGCGTGAATCTTGACGAGACACGAACCGGCCCGCTCGGGTGCGCCGCTGGCTGTGCTGCTCGCAGCCGTCGCGCCGCCGACGCGAAGGGATGCGTCTGGCGTGCGCGCGAGAGGCCCTGCCAGTGTCCGCTGAGCTGGACGGCTTTGACGGTGAGCAGGATGCCGACGGGTGGTCGCGCCGCTCAGGATACGGACTTCTCGGCCGCAGGGGGTACCTCATGCGGCAGGGCATGAGTTACCAGGTCGGTCAGTTGTTGGGCGGATTCGGCGATTTCGGATGCTTCGAAGGCCGCTCGTTCGTGTTGCGCGGTCACCGGATCCGCCAGGCGGGCGATGTCCTCGGCGGCGAACGCGTCGAGTGTCCGCCTGCTGAGCAGGTCGAGTGTCGGGTCGTGGGCCGCAAGCTTGCGGGCCGTGGCCAGGTCCCGGTGGGCGGCTTCGAGTTCGACGACCTGCCGAGCGTGCGCCTCCAGCGCATCGACGCGGTCGTGCAGCGCGGCGGCGGCTGAGTTGAGCGCTGCTATACGTGGCGCGAGGGCCGCTTTCGTCGCCGGACCCGCGTCAGGTGTCAGCCGGTCGACGAGCCTGCGCTGACGGGTGAGTTCGGCCAGCTCGTCGGCGAGGTCCCACACCAGATGTGGGAGGACGGCAGAGCGCGCGACACTGCCGACCGGCCCTTGGGCGCAGGACTGTGATCCGGCGACGGTCTCGGCCGCGGCCCGCGCCCTGGCGAGCAGCGCCCTGCCGGGCTCGTCGAGGTCTTCGCACGGGAGGATGTAGTGCCTTCGCAGACGGGCGGCGAGTTCGGCCACGTGGACCTGCCGAATGCGCGCGCCACGTCCGACGGCGAGGGATGCTACGAGCGCGAAAGGGCACAGCAGCAGCACGATCGCAATGGTGATCCCGAGCTGTTGAACAATCGCCGGCACGGCCGCGTGGCCGCCGCTGAGTCGTCCTTTCGCCACCAGGCCGAGCGTGCCGAGCAGTCCCAGACACGATGCGATGAAAACCAATAGGCTGATGATTTGCGCGGAGTCCGAGCCGCCCTGGCCGCGCGGTGTCCGCGCTGCGGGATCGCGGCTGTCGGCCGGCAGGAGCATGTCGGGATGCTGCAACAGGGTTTCCCGGTCGTCGTCGCCGACGGCGGGGTGGAAAACCGGCTGCGCGGACCGGTCCGCGCGCGGGTCGTGTTCTGGTTGCCTATCCATGCGGGGTTCTCCCTGGTGGACGACGTGAGGTTCTCCGCGGGGCCTGCGCTGGCCGGGCGGGGCCGTTCGGGTTCGGCAGGGGAACGTCCCTGCGATCGGAGCGAACGAATCTATGTACGTACATACGCGCAGCGCGTTGGCTTGACCCGGATCCGGATCCTGATTTGGGACGGGTTCGCAGGCTTCTGCGGATGCCCGGCAGCGGCTTCCACCTCGCGTGGCAGCACGGCAGCCGCGTCGTCTCGCAAGCCGCGATCGTATTCGGGTTCGTGTTCCGACACGCGAAAACCAAGCCTGTCCCGGTCCGGTTCGTCACGGCCGGAGAAGAGCACGATCGTGCCCCGGGCATTTCGCGTATGGCGCCGTACCGAGTGCACGTGTGACTGCGGACTGCTCGCGCTGAGCCGTGTATTGCGACGATTACGTCGATCAACGATGCAGGCAAGGGGGATCCCGGCTTTCCCGAAGCCGGCGCGTCAATCGTCCGGCACCTTGTCGCCGGGGTCCGGGACGACGCCACTGACGATAGCCCCGGGACAGTCCTGCGGGAAGCCATCGCCCGCAGACCTTCGGCCGTCGCGAGCACCACACGATCGCGGCGCCATCACACGCCGAGCAGACCCCGACCGCATACGTGCTATTGGCCCACCTGGCGTATGGCTTCTACTCGCCGGTGAGGTGTTGGGTGAGGAACTCGAGCAGGCCGGGGTTGACCAGGTCAGGGTTCTGCTCGGCGGGATAGTGTCCGGCCTCGGGGATCTGCAGGTGGCGGGTGTCGGTGGCCAGGCGGGAGAGGCATTGGTGTACGGCCGTGCCCATGCCGTATTGGCCGCCAACGGTGAGCACCGGCATTGTGAGCGGCGTGGCAGATCGGTCGGCGACGGCCTGGGCGTCTTCACGCGCGGTGCGGTAGTAGCCCAGGCCAGCGATCAGGACGGATGGTTGTCGGTAGGCGTCAAGGTAAGCCTGCTGCGCTGGTTCGGACAGCGGCCACGGGCCCGCGCTTTGGCGCAGGAACGCGCGGTGGTAGGCGTCTTCTCGTCCTGGCAGCACGCTTTCGGCCAGGCCCGGCTGACGGTTGAACGGCCCGTGCCAGTCGGGGTAGTGGCTGCGTCCCGGCTCGGGGACGGGCACGTCGATGCCGGGCAGTACTTCCTCCTCCACGACCAGGGCGCGCACCCTGTCGGGATGATCGGCGGCCAGCAGGTAGCCGACCGTGCCGCCCCAGTCGTGCCCCACTACCGCGAAATGCTCGATGCCGAGATGGTCGGCCAAGGCGATCACATCATCGGCCAGGGCCGCCTTGGCGAACTGGCCTGTGCTGTCCGTGGAAGCGCCCAGGCCGCGCAGGTCCGCGGTCAGTGCCCGCAGGCCGGCCGCGGCCAACGCGGGAACGGTGTGGCGCCAGTGCAGCGAGGTGACCGGCCAGCCGTGCAGCAGCACGACCGTGGGCCCGCTGCCGGTGTCAGAGGTGGCCAGGCGGACACCGTCACGAACCTCGACCCGTGTGATCACACCGCAAGTGTGCACCATCGCATCCCGCGCCTGTGCCGGTCAGGGGCGCGCTGACCGGCACAGCAGGCAAAATTGACGTGTCAATCATTCGCGCTATGATTGACGCGTCAATGAGTTTGGGGTGAGGACTGTGGGAGACAGCGAGCGGGTAGTCGGCGCGGTGGCGCGGCGGCGGATGACGAGCAACGAACTCGCGGTCTGGCGGGCGCTGATCGACACGACCGCCGAGCTGCGCAGGCTCCTGGGGGCGCAATTGCTGCAGGAGACGAGCCTGTCACCGGCCGACTATCACGTACTGCTGGCGTTGAGCGAGACGCAGGGCAGGCGGCTGCGTTCATCGGAGCTGGCGGCGGCCATCGACTGGGAGCGAAGCCGGCTGTCCCACCATCTGGCGCGTATGGAGCGGCGCGGTCTCATCCGTCGCGACGAGTGCGCCACCGACAACCGCGGCGCCGAGGTCTCGCTGACGC
>NZ_DASZGI010000246.1:0-3205 GCF_035938995.1 Actinocrinis sp. | reverse complement strand
CCGGGCAGCTACTTGATCACCAGCGTGGCGCTGCGCTCGGCGATGATGGCGCCGTTCTGGATGATCTCCACGGTCACGACCAGCGCGGATGCGGTGCAGGAACTCGGCACCAGATAGCCGATCGAGCTGCTGCCCTGGGCGTGCGGGGCGAGGTTCACTTGCAGTATGACCGGATCGATCACCGGGCAGCCCGCCGGGATGCCGGGAGAGGAGCCGATCCAGCGGCCCATCCACTGCGCGCCTGCTTGCTGCTGTTGGCCGGTGCAGTTCAGCACGGTGGCGGTCGCCTCGGAGCTCTGCCCCGGGTAGACGGCCGGCGGCTGGAAGGACAGACCGGTGATCCGAATGGTCTGCGACGTGGTGCAGGCGGTGCCGCGCGCGGGCGTTTGTGCCATCGCGGTGGTCGTGCCCGCGGCCGACATGGCGGCCGCGCACGCCAGGACGACGCTCGCGGTTCGAACGGATCTGCGCACCATGGAACCTTCCTGTCTCGGCTGGGAAATACGAACCCGTACAACGTTGCGCGGGCTTCCGGGTCCGGCAAGAGGCGTTCCACCATGTGGTCGGCGTGTGGCCGTTGCTCTCGCAACGGAGATAGAACACTGAGCGTGGCCGTTCGGATCGGGTGCGTGATTCGACGGCTGAAATTCACCTTCTGCTCAACACCGCGGGAGTCGTGCGTCAGGTGCGGCTGTCACGGTGCGGCCTGTTTGCCCACGAAGCAACACCGCCTCTCGGAAGGATCACCGCGATGAGTCGACGCCCAACAGCACCGTCTTCACCTCCCGGACGCACCGCCCTGGCCGCCACCGCCCTGGCCGCGGCGATGGCGCTGACCTGGGGTGCGGTCCCGGCCGCGGCGAGTGCCACACTCGGCAGGGCCGCCGCGGCCACTTCCGTCACCAGCGGCAACCTCCTGGTCGATCCGGGCGCCGAGAGCGTCGCGCAGTGTTCGGCCACCGGCCTTGACGGTATGACGATCCCCGGCTGGACCATCACGAGCGGCGAGCCGAACGCCGTGTGCTACGGCGCGCCCAACGGCTTCCCGACCGCCGGCACGCCGGGTTCGCCGACCCGCGGCAACCAGTTCTTCAACGGCGGCGGCACCGGGAACTCCAGCCTGTCGCAGACCGTCGACGTCTCGGCCGCGGCGTCGGCAATCGACGCCGGCGGCGTGCCGGTCACCCTGTCCGGTTGGCTGGGCGGCTGGTCCAGCCAGAACGACCGCGTCGGCGTGACCGCGACCTTCCAGGACGCTTCCGGCGCGACGCTCGGCAGCACGGCGATCGGCCCGGTCACCAACAAGAACCGCGGCAACACCACCGAGTTCCTGCAGAAGTCGGCCACCGCCACCCTTCCGGCGCACACCCGCTCGATCCGGGTGGACATGAACTTCACCTACACCGCGGGCAGCAATACCGACGGCTACGCCGACGACCTGTCGCTGACCGTCGGCACGAACGTGCCGACCCCGACGTTGACCGCCCCGCCCTCCACCGTCCCGGGCTTCGACCACGTATTCGTGGTCTACATGGAGAACGAGGACTACGGGAACATCATCGGCAACACCTCGCAGGCGCCCTACATCAACAGCCTGCTCTCCTCGGGGACGTCTCTCTCCCAGTCGTACGCCACCACGCACCCGTCCGACCCGAACTACATGGCCCTCGCCGCGGGTGGGCTGTACGGCCTGTACGACAACAGCATCTCGACGACCACGATCAACGCCCCGAACGTCGGCAACAGCGTCGAGAACGCGGGCAAGACCTGGAAGGCGTACGTCGACGGCGCGAACGGGCCCTGCGACTACTCGCAGCACGGCTACTACTACCCCGACGACGTGCCGTTCACCTACTTCCAGCAGTTCAAGGCGGACACCAGCCCCACCTCGTACTGCGCCAAGCACGACCAGCCGCTCTCGCAGATGTTCACCGACCTCGGCTCGGCGTCGACGACCCCCAACTTCGTGTGGTTCGAGGCGGACGACTGCAACGACATGGAGTCGTGCGGCATCACCGCGGGCGACACCTGGCTGAAGAACACGTTGCCGAGCATCTTCAACTCGCCCGCCTGGACCACGCAGCGCTCGCTGCTCATCCTCACCTGGGACGAAGGCGCCGTGAAATCTTTCGGCCCGGGCTACCCGAACCAGGTCCCGACGATCCTGCTCGGCTCGCAGAACTCGGTGAAAGCCGGCTACTCCAGCGCGCAGCGCACCAACCAGTACGGACTGCTGCGCACGGTGGATAAGGCGCTCGGTCTGACGCCGCTGACCAACAACGACGCCTACGCCGCGACAGTGAACGACGCCTGGACGGGCACGCCGTAGGCGCGGAGGGCGGGTCGCTGCAGACTTGGACCTTCACGCGAGTCGGCTGACCCGCCACGTACGAGACGTGTGGCCGCGATCCCGGCGCGGATCGCGGCCACACGTGGCTCAGGTGTGTGGTGCCGCCGGGTACATGCGCACCCGGCGGCACCGGTGAATCCGATCAGTCGGAGCTCAGTTGCTGAAGATCTGGAGCTCCGAGAGTTGTCCGGCGGGCCAGCCGGTGTTGGCGGTGAAGGTGAGTTTGACGTAGCGCACGGTGCTGGCGTTGAAGGTGATGGTGGTTGTGTTGCCGGTGGTGGGGTTGAAGGTGTAGCCCTGGGAGCCGACGAGGGTGGTGTAGGTGGTGCCGTCGGTGCTGCCTTGGATTTGGAGGGTTTGGGTGCGGGTGCCCCAGGCGGTGGAGGGGGGCAGGTCCAGCACGATGCGGCTGATGCTGTGTGCGGTGCCGAGGTCGACTTGGAGCCATTGGGGGAAGGCGTTGTCGGTGCTTTCCCAGTAGGTGCTGGTGTTGCCGTCCACGGCGTTGGCGGGTGTGTAGTTCTGGGTCCAGCCGCTGGCGGTGGTGGGTTGGCCCTGGGCGAGGTTGGTGTTGGTGGTGGCGCCGGTGCCGGTCAGGGTGACGGTGGCGGGGCTTCCGGGGGCGTTGCTGGTGATGGTCAGGGTGCCGGTTCGGGTGCCGGTGGCGGTGGGGGTGAAGGTGATGGTGGCGGTGCAGGATGCGCCGGGGTTGAGGGTGCCGGGGCAGTTGTTGGTTTGGGCGTAGTCGCCGTTGATGGTCAGCGGGGACAGGGCCGCGGCGGCGTTGCCGCTGTTGGTGACGGTGACCGACTGGGCGGCGCTGGTGGAGCCCACGGTCTGGCTGCCGAACGACAG
>NZ_DASZGI010000245.1:0-6268 GCF_035938995.1 Actinocrinis sp. | reverse complement strand
GGGGAGCCTTGCAGTCCGGGCGGGTGAGCGAGCGGCGTGGCGTGTCACGCCCCGAATCCCGCGTTCGCGCATGATCCGGGCCACCCGTTTATGGTTGACGACCAGGCCCTCCCGCCGCAAGGCCATGGTGACCCGGGCCGCGCCGTAGGCGCCGCCGGACTCGGCGTGGATGCGAGCGATCGTTACAGGAGCTGTTCGTCGGCCACCGCGCGGCCCACGGGTTCGTCGCTGCGCCAGCGGTAGAACCGCCTATGTTCCACGCCAAGCACCCGGCACAGCCAGGAGATGCCGAGCTTGCGGTGCTCCTGGACCAGCTGCGCGCCTTATGAAATCGGTGCCCGCCCGAAGAAAAACAATCAGCTGGAGCAGCACCTGAAGCTGCCGCCGGTACTGCTCGTTGTCGCGCGTGTGTAGTTCAACCTGGCGGCGAGGCGTGAGCAGCTCGCGCTGATCGATTCCGGACGTTGTGACCGGGCGAGAACGTGGAATAGTCGGCACGGGCGAGGACTGTGGCAGGGAACGATCAGAATAATCGAATTCGAAATCCGCACGTCAAGCCGCTGATCGCAAAGCGAAGGTCAAGTGTTGTGACACTTCAGGGGGTCAGTTCACAGCAGCTCGGGCAGGGGCACCGGTGTGTATGTCACCATGGACGCGGGATCCTAGGGTGTAGGACCCACACGCCGGTGCCCCGCCGCGTAGTTCATCAGGGTGTTGTGCTCATCATCCCTGGTAGACGTCAGTCGTCCAACCCTGGTAGGGCGGGTGGGACTCGAACCCACGACCCAAGGATTATGAGCCTACATCCTGATATGCCAACCCATATTCAGAGGTACCGGCTCGCCCCGCCCTGTCCGGCCTTCACCCGATCTCCAATCCCGAATCTACCGCCGGCTGTCGCCGAATGCCGTCCCCGCCCCTCCCACTTCCCTCCCACATCCGACCGGACGATGCGTTCATGATCCCTCTCACCATCGGCTGCGGTGAGAGGGATCATGAACGTAGAGACCCGCGCAACACCCTATCGACCGAACACGGTGATACCTACAGCGATCGTGACCTGCGCGGATGAATATTCGGCACGCACAATGCCGGCTGCGAGCCGAGTATGAGTTGCAGCACTCGCAGGAGACTCGAAGATCAGAACCCGAAGCAATTTATCGACGCGTCCTGGTAGCCGGCAGCTCACGGCTGGCTCTCAAGTATCTGCACCTGATCGACAATCTGGCAGCTCGTGGGTAGCGGATGGAAGACCTACAGGGCCGACAACCGCGATCTATCAGTTGGTTTGTTGCATGGTCGCGCTGGTGATGATGCCGTTGACGACAGTGAAGGTTCCGGAGAAGTTCTGCACGGAGCCGTCGGTCTGTGTGGCTGTCAGCTGAACCGCGGCCGTGCTCGCGTCGATGTCCTGGGCGGTTGCGGAGTCCTGTGAGGTGTTCGTGAAGCCGGAGACGAAGCCCTGGTACGTGCTGTCCAGGTTGTCACCGCCGAGATTCCAGGCTTGCTGGTAGTCCTGCGCGTTGATGGCGGCGAAGTAGGCAAGCACGACGCTGGCAGGGTCTTGTGAGCCAGGGCTGGGCGAGGCCGAGTCGGTGCTCGTGTCGGAGCCGGTGGGCGTGGGTGTGTCGGTCGAATCGGATGGCGAGGGGGTGTCGACGGTCGGTGTGTCGAAGGTCGGGGTTGGGCTGGGGGGAGCCGGGGACGCCGTGGACTGAGGGGCACCGGCCGCCGCGTTCTGTCGGTTCGGCGCGGAGTGGTGGTCCTGCAGTGTGTGGACCAGCGCGTAGCCGCCGCCCGCCACGACGGCGACGATAGCCGCAGCGAGCAAAGCCGGAAGGCCACGCGGGCGGCGGTCCTGCTGTCGGGGCGGGGACTGTGAGGGTTCGTAGCTGCTCCAGTCGCCTGGTGCGGAGTACTGCCCGAGCAGGGATTGCTCACTGACGAGCGCGCCGCTCGTGGTCAGCTTGTCGAAGTATGCGCTCGTGACCGCGGTCGGCTGGAGGTCGGCGTTGTCGGGGACTGGCTGAGCGGGCGCGCGCCCTGCGCCATTGTCGGCCGGTGCGATCCCGTGCGCCGCAATCGGCGGTCCGGCATCCGTGACGAGGCCGCGCACCTGCGCTGACTCGGCGATGACGTCGGCGATGCCGGATATGCCGGGCAGCGACGACAGTTCGGGCGGGAGCTTGGCCACGGAGTCTTCGTCCTCGAAGAACGAGGCGGGAGTGTCTGCCGACGTGGCGAGGGCTCCGAGGACCGTGGCCTGCGGCCGGTCGGCCACGAAGACGGTGCAGCCGAGTTCGTGGTGGATGCGCCGCGGCAGTTCGGGCACCCGGGCCGCTGCGTCCAGGAGGTAGATTCCGGTGAGCGTTCCGGGTGCGGGACGCAGTTGTCTCAGCAGTCCGATGAGGCTCGCGGTCGCCTTGCCCATGAGGTCTGCGATGGCGCGGGAGTATTCGCTTCGGGTGATGCGTAACTCAGTCTCGCTGTTCTGGACCGGAAGCCCAACTGACGAGTGTTCGGCCAGCAGCTCGCGTAGACGGCGGATCTCGGCCGGCGGCAGACCAGGTTCTTGCACGCCGGTATGGGCGGCGATGAGTTCGACGAACCGGCGGTCGAGTTCTGCCGCGGACAAGGCGATCGGGATCGGGTCGAGCGCGCTCGCGACCACCGTGTCAGTAGCTGTACCTGCCGCGTTCGCGTCGTTGGCCACGACGGTTGCGCTCGCGGCCTGATCGTCCATCGTGACCACGATGATCGCGGTGCCCTGCGGGAACGCGAGCGTGCTGCGGAAGTAGCGCGCGGCAGCCACCGGGCGGCTCACCAGTTCCGGGTCGGGCAGGTCGGCCTGCCGGGCAGCTGTTTGCATCCGGGCGATCTCGTCCGGACCGCCTTCGCTAAAGCCGATCAGGGCGAGCCGTGCGGGCGGTACCGCGTCGCGCTCACCGCGCGCCCGCGTGGCCACGGCCAGGACCGCGCTGACTGTGTCCCTTGCAGTTGCCGTGGTGCTGACGCCGCCGCCCACGGCCGGGGGCTTTAGCAGCCTGATCCGACCTGCCTGCGCCACCGCTGCGCGCGGCGCGGGTGGTGCGCCGTGGGCGTCATCTGTGGGACGGAACTCGACCGCGAGTTCCCAGTCTGGCTCGTTCATCGCACACCCTCCTCTTGTGCGGCGGCCCGCTTAGCCAAGCGGAAGCTTTTGGAACACGGCGACCAGCGTGGAAACGGCCGTGGCCAGGGTGGCCGAGCTGCCCAGCACATCGACGATCGTGCCGATGCGCCGACGCAGCGGCCCTGCTTGCGGGCTCGACTCTCCGGCCGCCGCCTCGGCCTCGTCCAGAGCACGGTGCACGTCGGCGGCGTCAGTTTCCGCGAGGTCGACCTCGCCCGCCGCACGGGAGCGCTCCAGCTCTTCGCGCAGGGCGCGCAGCGCGGCGATCAGGTCCGCGGGCGTGAATGAAGGGTCCTGCTGACCCGGGTCCCTCACCTCGTACGATTGGCGCACGCCAGTGTTGCCGCCTCCGGCGATGTTCCCTGCGACCGTGGAGCCGACGATCTGCACGCCGTCCCCGCGGTTCGTAACACCGTGCCCGCTCGCCGGACTCCCGGGGTCATGCGTGCCGTAGCCGTTCATGGTTTCTCCCTGTGGCCTGACGGTGGTGTGTGCCTGCGAAGTAATGGGCTGCGGCTTAGGTGTGGACCTTCTGGTTGACATTGATGTTGTGGCCGCCCGCCTGGTTGCCACGTACTTGCGAATTGACGTTCTGTACGCCGCCGCCGAGGTTCAGGTTGTTGTTGACGATCTGAGAGACCCGCTCGAATTCCGAGGTGTCGTAACCCGCGCGATCCAGCTCCCGCAGCACCGCGGAGAAAGCGCGCTCGCGCACGGCGGTGAAAAACCGCTTGACGTCCATCTCTTGGAAGAGCTGTTGGTAGCGGCGTTCCTCGCCGAGCTGGCGCAGGCTGAGCCGTGGCGCGTAGTCCACCGGGCGATTGCCCTCCCGCATCCGCCGGTACCACTTCTGGCGCGATCGCCTGCGTTGTATCGAGCGCAGTAGGCCCCAGGGCTCAACGACGGAGGTGAGTACATCGCGGCCGAAGTACATCAACGCATAGCGCACCGCGGCCACGCCTTCGGGCCAGGGCTGCGGCGGCAGCGCCGCGTCGACGATCCGGTAGCGCTCGGCGATCGGCGGCAGCACGAAAGCCAGGCCTTCCACCTGCAGCAGGCCGCCCTGCACGTATGCGCGCACGAACACGGTCGTGATCAACTGGTCCTGCCAAAGGCGGGTGCGCACCTCAAGGTAGTGCCGGAGGCGTTCGTGGGAGCCCAGATCGAGCAGGTTAGCCCACTGACGGTCGAGGGTCTGCACTCCGCTGTCCTGGTCACGGACGCTGAGCCGTCCGTACCATTCGTCGGGCGGGTCGCGACGCACGGCGTTGCGGAACACCCGGTCGCGCACCTCCAGACGGTGCAGCATGTCGCCGGGATACAGCTCGCCGGCGCCGAGACCGGCCAGGCCCTCGGCCATGGCGCGATGGATCGCGGGCACTTCCAGCGGACGGGGCGCCGCGCCGCGCCCGCGCAGCTCGTGGTTCGGCCGCAGCTCGATCGGGAATGACCAGCCCTCGTCCTCGAAGCGCACGCCCGCGCCGACGAAGGGCGAGAAATCGGCGTACAGGGTCTCGGCCTCGGCGGGCCGGTTGCGCAGCCGGTCGAACACGGATGCGCACCCCGGGAACATGGCCCCGCTCTCCGCCTCGGCGCGGTTCTGGTGCAAAGCCGCGAAGCGCCGCATCTGGCGGTAACGCATGTACGTACCCACGCCGGTCAGCGCCAGCAGGAAGAAGAGACTACCGAAGATCACCGCGAGCAGGTGCCCCGAGCTGGACCCTGACCCCGGCTCGTACGCCGGAGTCGGGTAGTAGCCGCCGAACCCGCTGCCGCCGTACGAAGGTTGCGAGGAGAACAGTCCACTGATCCAACTCCACACGTACTTCAGGACGATGAAACCGACGCCGAGCAGGCCGACGCCGAACACCCCGGCGATCACGGCCCGGCTCGCGCCACGCTCCTCGGCAGACTTCGACGATTGTGCGGCCAGTACAGCGGCGCCTCGCGAAGCGAGCCACAGCAGTACCCCGACAAACACCCCAACGCCGAGCGCGATGAGCAATTCCGACGGTGCGATCAAGAGGCCGAGCACCACGATCAGGATGATCGCGCCGCCCGCGATGGCCGCGTCACGCCGCACGGTCAGGCACTCGTCCAACACGCGGGCGAGATCGACACCGGGCGAGGCGGCGGGCACCCGATACTCGTTCTCCATCAGCTCGCCGATCGCAGCGTTACGGAAGGAGCGATCCAAGTGCGCAGCAGCGCACAGGTGCCGCGTCGCATCACCGCCAGCCGGACCCGCATGGAACTCCAACGCGTCAGCGGGCCGCGCCGCAGACACCGGCGCAACCTCCACCGCGTGCCTGGCACCGAACCCTCCGCCATCGACGTGCGCGGAACCCTCAGTCGCAAACGCCACGCAGCCCACCCCCTTCCGAATATTCACGACACGGCAGCCAGGCGGCGACCGGCGAAACACGTGACCAAACCCCCACCGCATTGCTTCCGCGCAGTGCGGCACGATCGGCGGAGACACAACACTCACCGACAACCCGTCCGAGCAGGTGACAGTGGCGAGCACAGTTTCCAGTGCAAGAACGACACCGGCGCGATCAGCCACGTCATGGAGCGCCAGGCTCGGCCGGCCTTACAATCACGCGCAACGAAAACAAGATGAATGCCCGAACATGGTCTCTCCCCAGAACACATGGCCCAGGCCCACCGCGTGTTAGACCGCGGTCGACGTTGCCAAGGTAGCGCCACCAAGCAAAGCGCACGCGGGTTTCTCAAGTATTGGCACCACGCCGAATTAACCACGGCCGCCCGAGGGCAGGAAACGCCCGCAACCCCACGGGCTTGCAACAGTTAACACACGTGTAGAAACACCACATCACAGCCCAGGCAGATTGATCCACCCCGACTTGGTTGGAGCCCCTCAAGCAAGCCGGAACGGATCAATGTGGCCGTAGTTGTCGGTCAAACCTTGCGACACCGTCTTCCCACGGACGTGTGATCTCCCAGAGTCTGCTGTTAGTGTCCATGTGTTTTCGGAAAGCTTCGCATTGCCATGATCGATGCAGCGGGGCAGAGCACCGCCTCGCGACGCAGAGTGTCCGCGGGAGGTTTCCGATAAGCCAGCAGTGGAGTGTC
>NZ_DASZGI010000244.1:0-7503 GCF_035938995.1 Actinocrinis sp. | reverse complement strand
GGACAGCTCGAGATCGGTTCGGGGATCATCCCAGGATGCGGCGGCATGCAGCGGCTGTGGCGGCTCGTTGGTCGCTCCCGTGCACTGGAGATCATCGCCTCGGGCGAAGACTACGGCGCGGAGCTGGCGGAGCGTTACGGCTGGATCAACCGCGCAGTGCCGGACAACGAGCTCGACTCCCTCGTCGAGCGGTTCGCACATCGGATCGCTTCATTCGATGCCGCAGCGCTGCGCGCAGTGAAGGACATCCTCAACGAGGAGGTTCCGCCGCCCACCGCCGCGAGTCTGGCATCTGCGCACACGCGCTTCACCGCCCTTCTCGCCCGGCCTTCCGTCCAGGAACGGCTCCAGCGATCGGGAAAGGCGAGCCCAGAAATGATCCTCGACCTGGAGCTGAACATGGGCGACCGTATCGGGCCCCGCTCCTGACCGTGACCACCACGCTCCGGAGACGCAGGACGGGTCAGCCCTCCGCGTTCCACCGAGCGCCCGCGAGCAGGCACGTACGGCCACGTTCGAGCAGATGGCGGCCAACGTCTCCCCTTCCTCGACGCCGTCCAACTGCAACGCTACGACCTGCTGAGCTTCTCCCTCGGCTGCATCAGTCGCAAGGAGCTGTCAGTGTCGAGTCGTTCGGATGTCATATCGGCCCTGTTCGCCGGAGGATCCGTCGTCAAAGCCGGGACTGAAGCCGAGAAAGCCCTGAATAATCTCATCAGTGTGGTTGGTGGTATGGGCACGGCCGCCATGGCTCCCACGGACATGATGCTTGCGGCAACGTACGACACCCCCGGCCCTCGATCAGCGCTCCTGGTGCTCCGCAAGACTTCGCGAGCAGTCAAGGGCCTGATCCGAACTACCAACCAGGCGGCGCCTGCTCAGATAATCCTGTCTGCGCATCGGATCCCACTGGTTGAGCCCGACCGAAGGACGGTATTTCCGCCCGGCCTGGAATAGTCCCAGCGTTCTCAGCCCTCAACAACCGTCCGAAACCGCCATGGCAGCGTCGTGGCAGCGGTATGCGAGATCCGTCTGCGCTACTTGTGCTACAGGATTCGAGGCCGATCTAGGCGATCGCTAGTCGGGGTGAGTCATCGGGCGGGCGCGGTCACTTGCTGATGTCCTGGTAGATGTCTTCGTTCGAGGAGATGGGTTGGGGTGCGGATGTCTGCGTGGCGCAGGTCCGATGGGGCGCGCGTGGTAGAGCGGGAACGGCGTGTTGAGGCTGTCGGCGCCCCAGCCGGGGACGGCAGGAGCCGAAGACTCGGGGTCACGGGACGGCGCAAATCCTTCGCGGGCACGAGGGTCGCGACGTTTCTCGTGATCTTGTCGGTCGCGGCCACGATGAGTGCGGCGCCGCCCGTCGCGGCGGCGTCCACCACACCTTCTAAGTCGGCGTCGGCGGGAGCATCCTCGCCCGCAGCCGCCTCGAGCCTGATCTCGGCTGCACAGGCGGCGACGCGGGCGCGGGCGACGCGTCGGTCGGTAGTTGCCACCGCTTTGACCACTGCGTCCTCGCAGACTGTGGCGAACCCGAGCGGGACGCTTACGCTCACGCAATCGGCGGTGCCGACCCGGGTGTGGCAGCACGGGGCGTGGGCGAACCTGGACGCCACGCTCAAAGCCGGGCCAGGCAACACAGTGTCTCCGATCGCGACCTCCGATCCAGTCTCCTTGTCCGGCGGCGGCTCCGGTCCTGTGGCGTCGCTGTATAGCGGGGGCCGTGGCTTGTCGCTCATTCTTCCGGTGGCGTTGCCGCGTCCGGAACTTGCCGGTCCGACCGCCACCTATCGCAATGTGCTGCCGGGTGTGGACCTGACGGTCACCGTTCAGACCAGTGGTGCGTTCAGTGATGTGTTCACTGTGCACACGCCGGCTGCGGCGAAGGATCCGCGGCTCGCGAGCCTTTTGTCGGCAAAGACGAATGTCAGTAAGGGTCTGACGGTGTCCGCAGACGGCGCGGGCAATCTGGCTGTCGCGGATGCGAGCGGGCACAGCGTATTCACCGCCCCGGCACCCCTGGCCTGGGACTCGGCAACGACCGCACCGATCGCGACGAACGATCCGGCATCCGCGCCCGGCCCGGCCGTCTCCAGCCAGACCGGTCCGGGGCGGCGTGCGCACGAGACCCATGTGTCGGCCACAGTGCGACAGGGCACGATCACGCTCGCACCGCCGACGAGCCTGTTGTCTGACTCAGGCGCCGACTTCCCGATCTACCTGGACCCCACCTTCTCGCCGAGCTACGGCAACACGGGATGGGCCAGCCCTGGCGCCGGATTCCCCAACGACAACCACTGGGACTCGACCGTCGACCCGACCGCAGGCATCACGCAGATCGGCAACTCCGGCGGCCCGGAGAGGGAGGCTTTGAGCCTGTTCGACTTCCCGATCGACCTGAACACCTTGAGCGGGGCCACCATCTTCTCCGCTACTTTCGGCATCACCGAAACCCATTCCTGGGCCTGCCTGACCAACGGCCACGATCAGTCGGTGAACCTCTTCGCACCGGCCGACACACTCGTCGCGTCGAACGGGACCTGGAACGACTGGATCCCCAATCTGGGCGCCAGGATCGCCAACGAAAACTTCGCGCTCGGCGGCTCGGGCTGCCCCGCGGGCGGCATCCCCGCATTCGATGTGGCGAACACCGTCCGTGGCGACGTGGCCGCGGGCAAGGGCACCCAGACACTCGTCATGCGCGCCGACAACGGTTCTGACAACTATGCGTTCAAGGAATTCCAGGCGAACACGGCGAACCTGACCGTCACGTACGACAAGACCCCCAACACTCCGAGCGGACTGAGCACCTCTCCCGCCACCAACTGCGCCGGAAGCGTGCTCGGCGACACGGCAGTCACGCTCTTCGCCCCTGTGTCCACACCCACGAACAGCCCGCTGACCACCACCATCAACCTCTACAAGACCGCTGACGGCAGCAGGGCGAACCTGCTGACCCCGGCGAACGGCATCCCCTCCGACCAGTACTCCGGCGGCTCCGGCCAAGCCGCAGTCTCCGTCCTGCCCGAGTCGTTCTTCAGGGCCCAGGCCGGCGCCGCCGCGACCTCGTTCAGCTGGCTCGCCCAGACCACCGACGGATTACTGACCTCGGGCTGGTCGAGCACCTGCACCTTCACCTGGGACCCGACCCGCCCCGGGTCTGCAGGCATCGCCCCCAACCAAAGCGCGCCCAGCGGCACCAAGACCTGCGCCATCGTCGGAGACACCACAGACACCATCCAGCCGGTCGGAACCAGCTGCTCGTTCACCCTCACCCCGCCCAGCGGCGGCATGATCTCGGGCTACACCTACCAGGTCGACCAGGCGGCCCCCGTCACGGTCAGCGGGAGCGGCGCCGCGACGATCACCGTTCCGCTCACGCGGCTAGTCAATACACTGGTTGTCAATGCCCTGTCTCCGGGCGGGAACTCCGGCTCGGCCGCCACCGTCTGGTTCGACGGCACCACGATCAATCCGCCCGCCAAGGACGGAGACGTCACGAACGACGGCACCCCGGATCTGACCGTCCCCGGAGGTCCCGGCACCGCATTCCCGTCGGGTCTGTGGCTGGCTCAGGGACACACGGACGGCACGGTCGCATCCGACGCCGTCGACATCGGCGTCAACGGACTCGCGATCAATACGGGCGCCGATCCCGCCGACTGGAACGGTTCGCAGGCCATCACCGGCGATTTCTGCGGCTACGGCGCCCAGGACGTCATGGCGTACTTCCCCGCCGGCGCCAACGCCGGCGGCGGAGACATAGCCTGCAACGACGGAAGCAGCGACCCGCTGCACCTCGGTCCCCCCACCAGCCTCGGCACCACGAGCGCGCCCTTCCGGATCGCCCCGGCAACGTTCCAGGACGCCGGCGGCCACAACGCCGTCCAGATCGCCGACGCCGGAAACACCAGCGGCGCCCTCGACGCCCACCCCGACCTGTTCGCGACCATCAACAACCAGCTTTACCTGTTCACGTCCAAGACGACGAACGGCTACAGCAACGACGTGAGCCAGGGCTTTGGGCTGTGCTCGCAGGACTGTGACGTGCTCACCAGTCTGAACACTCCGGACGGCAGCCAGGACTGGAACTCCTGGACCGTCGCCACCGTCCAGCTCGCGTCGGGCACCGCGATGTACCTGTGGAACCCGTCGACTGGGCAGCTTGATCTGTGGACCGGCCTGAGCCTGGCCGGCAACGGCTCGACGCTGAGTACCACCGGTGCATACGTCATCGCGGCCAACTGGAACACGAATGTCGCCGGGCTGGTCCTCCATGCCGCCGACATCAACGGCGACGGCATCCCGGACCTGTGGGCCACCTACGCCTCTACCCGCATCATGACTGCGTATATGCCGACGACGCTAGGCAACAACCCCGCTATTGGCACCGCAGTCACGACGCTGTCCACCCCCACGCACGCCTGGCACTTCCAGGACATCGGCGCCAGCACCTCCGGCACCGCATTGGCCGGCACCGCGGACAACATCAGTGGCCTGAACCTGGCCGGCTCCGGGGCAAACGCCGCCTGGAACACCGGCGACATCTATTCACCCGACGCGTCGCTGAACACCAATACCGACGGCAACACGCCGACCGCCGGCGGTACCGGGCAGCTGTCTGCCAACGGCCCGGCCTTGAGCGTCAGCAACGACTTCACCGTGTCCGTGCATGTCAAACCCAACGCGCTCGGCGGCGTGATCCTCTCCCAGGACGGGGCCGACTCCAGCGGATTCCTGCTCTATCCCGACGTCAACAACGGGAAGTGGTATTTCTGCCTGGCCAAGACGGACAACAGCGTCTGGAACTACGACTGCGCCTCCGGCGGTGCGGCCCAGCTGGGCGCATGGACATGGCTCGAGGCCACCTACGAGGCTGCGACCGGCACGATGACTCTGTATGTCAATGGCGTGACCGCCGCGACGGCCAGCCATACCGCAGTGGCCGGATTCACCGGCCCGTTCCAGGCGGGCGTTCAGCTATACCAGGGCAGCCACACGAGCAACTTCGCGGGGCAGGTAGCTGATATCCAGATATGGAATGAGACTTTGTCCGTTCCGGTGGGCTCTGCGGGCCCCATCCTCGGTTCCGCCGGAACGGTGGGCGCGGACTTCTCGGCGAACAACGGGACGGGTCATTCCGACGTGTTCGGCGCGACGATCAACGCGCTGGATGATCCGGCGAAGATGGATACGCTGCAGCAGACCGGGATGCAGTTGATTCGCCGCGACGCGTATCTCTTCCAGATCGTGCCGAACACCACCGTGGCGGCATATAAGGCGAACATGGGGGTGGCGGGTAGCGTCACCGACCCCAGTACCTGGGATTGGTCCAAGTACGCCTGGGTGAATCAGTACCACAGCCGCGGCTTCCACATCCTGTTGATCATGAGTTATGACACGGCGTGGCTCCAGCAGCCCAACTGCGGCAGCTGCGTGTCCAACGGGGTTCCGATCGGCGTCCCGTCGGACTGGGGCGTGTATGCGGACATCGTGAAGAAGATCTACCAGCACTTCCAGGGCGAGGTGAACATGGTGGAGATCTGGAATGAGCCCGACGGCGGTTTCCTGAACGTGGCGGGCAGTCCGTACGGGGACAATCTGTCGGCGTACAAGGACATATATGCGAATGCATCGAACGCCATCCGGTCGGTGGACTCGGCGATCCCGATCGGCGGCCCCGTCGTCTCCCAGCCCAGTCTGACCAGCTGGGGAGCCGCCCTGTTGCAGGATCCACAGATCCCGGCTAATAACATCAACTTCCTGAGCTATCACGATTACAGCAATCCGACCGGGGAATCGGTGACCGCGTGGAAGAACATGGCCGCAGCCGCCGGCCGTGGCCCTGATTTCCCGGTCTACGTGACCGAATGGAACTCCACTGCGGCGTTCGATCACGACCCCCTGGCCAACGATCACCCCGACGCGATCAGCTATACCGGGGACCGGTTGACCAACCTGTACAAGCAGCAGGCGAACGGCTCCACCTACTACGCCTACAACGACCCCCTGCTGGCGCCCGACTTCTACGGCATCTACGCCAACGGCACCTTGCTGCCCAAGTCGCGCACGATCCGCCTGCTGTCCGAAGACCTCGGTCTAGGGGCGGGGGACAGTACGATTCGCGGAGTCAGCTTTGCCAGTCCGGTGACCAACGCGGGTGCGGCGACCACCGCGACGGGCGATGATGTGGCCTGGGTGGTCAACGACGGCACGTCCCCAGTCACGGTGACGTTGAACATGACCGGCCTGGGTGCCATGTCCGCCGCGCAGGCCAACATCTTCGAGGCGAGCGCGAATCAGGCGGTGGTCTCGCCCAAGGCGAGCGTCCCGTTGAAGGTGTCCGGGGGCAACGCCACGATGCTGGTCAGCGCGCCGGCCAAGTCGGTGGTCGGGGTCCGGCTCACGCCCTATGCGATCGCGCAGCAGGAGAACATCGCGCCGCTGGCGGCGGTGACCGCATCCTCGCAGTCTGCCGGGTTGCCGGCCAGTGCGGCGACCGACGGGGTGATCGGAGTGTGGGGTGCCGGGGAGTGGGCCTCGAACGGGGAGCTGACCCCCTGGATCCAGCTGACCTGGCCCACCGCGCAGACGGTCGGACGGATCGTGCTCTACGACCGTTCCAACCCGATCGACCAGATCCACGCGGGGACCCTGGTCTTCAGCGACGGCAGTACCGTGCCGATACCGGAGTTGCCCAACGACGGCACCGGCAAGGCGATCGATTTCGCCCCGCGCACCGTCACCTCGGTCAAGCTGCAGGTCACCGTCGGTTCCGGGCTGAACGTGGGGCTGTCCGAGATCCAGGTGTTCCGGGCGGCCAACATCGCCGCGCAGGCCACCCTGACCGCGTCATCAGCGGCCGGCACCGCCACGTCCGCGCGCAAGACGATCGACGGCATCATCGGGCAGTCCACCGGGCAGTGGGTCTCCACTGAAACCAACCCGTGGCTCAAAGCCACCTGGCTCAACACCCGCACCATCGACGAGGTCGACCTCTACGACGCGGTCGGCACCGGCGGGCACGCCAACGGGGGCACGTTGACCTTCAGCGACGGCAGCACGATCAATGTCACCGGGATCCCCACCGACGGCACCGTCAAGGCGGTGACCTTCCCGCCCATCTCAGTGACGTCGGTCACCTTCCAGGCCACCGGCGGCATCGGCAGCAACGTCGGCCTGTCCGAGATCAGGGTCCTGGAGGCGCCGAACCTGGCCTCCAGCGCGACGGCGACCGCGTCCTCCACCTACAACGACGACCCCACATTCGCCGCGTCGGCGGCCACCGACGGCACCATCGACCAGTGGTACTCCGGGGAATGGGCCTCAAAGGGCGAGCTAGAGCCCTGGATCCAGCTGACCTGGCCCACCGCGCAGACCCTCGGGCACGTCGTGCTCTATGACCGCAACAACATGATCGACCAGATCAACGCCGGCACCCTGACCTTCAGCGACGGCAGCTCCATCCCGGTATCCGCGTTGGACAACTCCGGCCTGGGCGAG
>NZ_DASZGI010000243.1:0-7062 GCF_035938995.1 Actinocrinis sp. | reverse complement strand
TTGGGCCGCACGAAGTTGAGGCTGGGCACCAGCTCGCGGTTGTCGATGCACAGCGCGGTCTTGATCAGGCCCGCGATGCCGGCCGCGCCCTCAAGGTGGCCGATATTGGTCTTCACCGAGCCGACCGCGAGCGGGGTCTCGCGCGACGCTCCGTACACCGAGCCGACCGCGGCGGCCTCGATCGGGTCGCCGACGCGCGTGCCGGTGCCGTGCAGTTCGAGGTACTGCACCTGAGCCGGGGCGATGCCGGCGTTGCCCAGGGCGTCGCCGATCGCTCGGGCTTGCGCGGTGGCGCTGGGGACGGTCAGGCCGCCGTCGCCGGAACCGGTCGCCACGGCGCTGCCCTCGATGACCGCGTAGACGTGGTCGCCGTCCTCGATCGCGCGCGCGAGTGGCTTGAGCACGACGACGCCGCCGCCCTCGCCGCGCACGTAGCCGTTGGCGCGCTCGTCGAACACGAAGCAGCGGCCGTCCGGGGACAGCGCGCCCGCCGCCTCGACCGCAGCCGTGCTCAGCGGCGAGACGTGCAGGTGCACGCCACCGGCCAGGGCGATGTCGGCCTCGCCCCTGCGCAGGCTTTCGCAGGCCAGGTGAACCGCGACCAGCGACGACGATTGCCCGGTGTCGATGGTGATACTCGGGCCGTGCAGACCCAGCAGGTGCGAAACGCGGTTGGCGATCATCGAGCGGGCCAGGCCGGTCAGCGTGTGGCGGGTGATGCCGCGGGCGCCGCCCATCGCCACGAGGTCGGCGTAGTCGGCGGCCATGACGCCGAGGAAGACCGCGACCGTCGTGGGCGACGCGGGCGGACACGTGGCCTGCGGCGCGACGATGCCGGCGTCCTCAAGGCCCTGCCAGGCCAGTTCGAGGGCCAGCCGCTGCTGGGGGTCGGTCTCGGCGGCCTCACGGGGGGACATCCGGAAGAAGTCCGCGTCGAACTCGTCGATCCCGCTGACGAAACCGCCACGATCCGGGCCGAAGGGACGGTCGGTGTCACGATCGCGGATCGCGTCGACGCCCGCTTGGAGCAACCGCCAGAACTCCTCGGCTCCCGACGAGTTCGGCATCCGCGAAGCGATCCCCACGATCGCGATCTGCCGGTGAGTCACGGCCGTCATTCCCATCCCTGCTATCGCTAGTAGGCGTTGCCCGGAAGCTGTCATGACCCTTGCGCCGACACGTCGGTCACATTGATCGGTGGCCGGCGACTCTTCCTCGCGCGGCCTTTGTCCTCGTTCGCCATTTCCGCGTCATGCCCCGGCTCGCCAGCCGACCCGATGAAAACCGTTGTAACGCCGTTGCCGCCGGTTCGCGGCAGGCGAAGGAGGGCAGCCGTGAACCAGCGGGAAGATATGCCGAAAACGCTTTCGCGAGAGGGCTCGCGAAATGCAGACCCCGCCCCGAGAATCCCAATGCGGCCGCGCTGCCACCCCGGTCATCACGCGTTCACCCAGAGTCCGGCCGGGGACGCCGACCGAATTTGGGAGCCGAACCGCGCAGCACGCTAACGGCTGGCGCGCCGGGTCCACAACTTTGCCCACTGGGACCGCCGCGAAACCTCGCGCGGGGCGTCAGCCTCCTGAGAGAGCAATTCCGGACGATTCAGGATCCCGCCGCGACGGGCTCTCGCGCGGGCGTCGCCACCTGCGGGCTCGTCGACCGGGCGAGGTGTTCAACTGATGATCCGGCACCAGTTGAACACCTCGGGACCGTGCGGACCGGCCCGGTTGCGCCGCGCTACTCGGCCGCGGCGGTGCGCATGGTCCGGCCGAACGGGATCTCGTGATCGGATACGGGCCGGACCGCGACCAGGCCGCCGGCTATCTCGAACTCGGACCGGCGTTCGAAATGGTCGTATCCGCCGCAATCCGTGGCCTTGATCTTGTCGTTCTGCCGGCTGAGTGCCCGAATGTGCAGACCGTCCGGGAAGTTGGCCGGCCCGCCGATGAGGATGGCGCGCACCGGAAATTCGGCCGAGGTTACGCCTCGATGTCCGCCGTGGACTTCCCTGTGTCCAAAAGTGTGTCGCGGAGTTGCCGCCTCCGGTTTTCAACCGTGGGCGGTGGCTGTTTCCTTCACCGCTCGACGGATCCGGCCGGTGTCCGCAAGCGCATCGGCTACGTCGCTCAGACAGGCGGCGCGGAGCCGTCCTGCACAGTGGTGCCGGAGAACCTGCCCGTCCGGGCAGACCTTTGCCGCCTCGACCGGAAGAGCGACACTTCGGGGCTTCCCACTCAAGACGCAAGGGCACGACTCTGCGCCCGAACTTCGTGACACCTTGCGATACAAGACATGCGGGCGCGGACGTTCACGCACGCCTTGTGACTGCATCATCGAGCCCTTACGCTGCTCTTACTGGCAGCCCTGACGACACGGGCGCCTGGGGCGAGGCGCCCGACGTTTCCTTCCGGTCGTACCCCGCGACCCGCTGGAGACGCGCCCGCCCGGCCCCGTGCCGCCCTCCCCCAGGAGCTGCACGGGGCCACTACATCTCCCGCCCGCTCTCACAGCCACCGCGCACGCGGCGTGGCCGATGATCCCCGCAAACAGACAAGCGGGTGCCCGCTGTCCGCACAGCGCGACACCCACCTGATCTCACAACGACCCGCCTCGGGGCTGTCGACCGCTGCGACGACCGCTGGTCCTACAGATCCTGGGCGAACGCCGACCAGACCTGCGCGTATTGCTGCGCCAGCTGCCGCACCAGCTGGCGGCAGTGCGGCGGGGTCGAGGGGCCGAGCTCGGACAGTTCTTTGACGCCGAGCGCGTTCAGGCGCAGCAGGCGCAGCAGGCGTCGGCCGTTCTCGTTCTGCCGCAGCGCCGGGTCCCGGACCAGTTTCTCCAGGACCGAGGCCGTGGGCGGCGCCGGCCGCTGGGGGCGGGGCCGAGGCTCGCTCGGCTGCGTCGGGACCGGGCCCTCGCCGCGCTGCAGGCGTTTGCGGACGTCGGCCACCGTGGCCGGGGAGACTCCCGCGGTGCGGGCCAGCTCGCGCAGGGAGGCTTCGGGGCGCTCGGCCATGAGCGCGGCGACGTGGCGGCGGCCCGCGACGTTGCTCAGCGGCCGGACGCGCCCGTCGAGCCCGATCCGCACGGGCGCCGCCCCGTCGCTGGTCAGGCGGCGGATCGTCGCGACCGTCTTGGCGGCCAGGCCCGCGGTCTGCGCGATCGCGCGGTCGGACATGTGCGGGTGCGACTTGACGATGCGCTCGGCCGCTGCGCGGCGGTCGGCCTGGGACAGCGGGAAGCCGTGCGCGACGTTGGCCTCGACAGCCCGCAGGAAGGCGTCGGCCGGACTGCCGTCGAAGAACTCGACCTCGATCGACGACAGGCCCTTGAGCACGGCCGCCATCAGCCGGTGCGTGCCGTCGATCACCTGCATGGTGCGCCGGTCCACCAGGATCGGCGGCAGCGGCCCCTCCACCTCGGCCAGCCGGGCCACGTGCTCCCGGTCCTGGCCCTGCAGGCGCGGCGACTCGCCGGGCACCAGTGCGGCCACCGGCACCATCGTGGTCAGCCGGCTCTGCTCTTGCCGCATCGGCAGTGGTACGCCCCCGGGGGCAGCTTCGGCGGCCGCCGGGGCAGCGGCATCCGGGGGGTGGGGCGGGCTCTCTGCATGCTCGGACCACCGGATCAAGGCGGTACTTCCTTCCCGTCTCTGCAGGGGCGACCCGGCTCCGCCTCGGATGGTCGGCGGCCGGGCCGTAGCACGTCTGTTGTCTGCGGTTCGGCTTATACGAAAACTGATACACCCGTCGACGGCGCTGTCGGCAGTCGGCCGGTCGGGTGGCGCTGTGGCCGGCCGTGATGTCGGGCTACCGCCAGGGAAACGTCAAACCGCACCTGGTACGAGTTGATCAGCTCGACGATGGTGGGCGGGTTGTTCGGGTGGGCCAGATCTGGCTGCACGGGCCCAGCGGCCGCGCAGTGAGCAGCAGGAGCGACGACAGACGAACCGCGCGGTAAGCGCAGCGCGATCGAAGCAGACCAGCTATGCCTGAGGGCGGGTGCGGCGAGCTTGGACGCGGAACCCGGCACCGGGGTGGCCGCTGCGGCACCCGGGGTGGCGAGTCTCAACAGTGCTCCGAGGGTGGTGATGAACCCCCGCGAACATGTACGTCTTGCGCATCAGGAACCCCTCCCGTTGTAAACAGCAGTACCAGACCTTGCCCTTGAGAGAACCGCAGGCATCTCGATGGTTGAACTGGATCGGGGGCGATCGCACAGGCGCCTGACCGACGGCGTTGTCGGGCGGTGGCGGCATCGTCGCTGCCGTTCAAAGATACAGGAGACCGGCGTGGTGACTGCACGTGGAAACATATCAGTATCCGGATGTGAAGGACCCGGTCACGTGGGGGCGCCGCCCTATCGGGCGCACGGATTGACACGATCGCGCACGCCTTCGTGATCTTCGGCCTGAAGATCGTGGTTGACGCTCGGCACGCCCGCCTCGTTGAGCGGCTCGCCCTCGACGAGGCCGCGGTCCATGTCCTCCACGACGGAAGCCTGAAGGCACTGTCGCCCACGCCGGCAACAAGAATTGGCCCGCACAGCGCGGCGGGCAGCACCCAATCGCGTAATCCCGGCTCGTAGTCGACCCGCACACATGAGTGGGGCGCGGGGGGACCCGAACCAGTAGGCCCATCCCCCAGATACATCAGGAAGTGGGCGCGGCTTGCGCAGTCCACGCACGCAGAGATCTCCAGTTCGATGACGAAGGCCAGGTAGAGCCGCCGGAGTGGCAGACATACATGACCACGAACCCTGCCACAAGGCTCCTGGCGGATGGTGCAGTCTTGTCAGCCCGTCCCGACATCGAATGGACGCGCGACCGTGTCGTCTCCACCCTGGCGCCGCGCCGCCACCAGCCGACTAACGTAAGACTGTCCGCGACGAGACAACGGGGAGAAGACCCCCGGTCGTATGCCGGCTACAAGAAGGGCTGCATCGGTGTTCACTCGTGTCGCCATCGTCAACCGAGGCGAGGCCGCCATGCGGCTGATCCACGCCGTCCGAGACCTCGCAGCGCAGACCGGGACACCGATCGAGACGGTCGCGCTGCATACCGACGTCGACCGAACTGCCGCGTTCGTACGCGAGGCCGACATCGCCTATGACCTGGGCCCCGCCTCCGCCCGCCCGTACCTCGACCTCGCCGCGCTCGAACGGGCGCTGGTGGAGACCGGGGCCGACGCCGCGTGGGTCGGCTGGGGCTTCGTCGCCGAGGACCCGGCGTTCGCCGAGCTGTGCGCCCGGATCGGCGTCGCGTTCGTCGGGCCGAGCGCCGAGGCGATGCGGAAGCTCGGCGACAAGATCGGGGCGAAGCTGATCGCCGAGCAGGTCGGCGTGCCGGTCGCGCCGTGGAGCCGCGGCGCGGTCGAGACCCTGGACGCAGCGGTCCGCGCGGCGGGAGAGATCGGCTACCCGCTGATGCTCAAGGCGACCGCGGGCGGGGGCGGTCGCGGAATCCGCGTCATCACGAGCGAAGCCGAGCTGGTCGACGCCTATGAGCGCACCAGTCAGGAGGCGGCGCGGGCGTTCGGCAGCGGCGTGGTGTTCCTGGAGCGGCTGGTTACCGGTGCGCGGCACGTCGAGGTCCAGGTGATCGCCGACAGCAAGGGCACCGCGTGGGCGCTCGGTGTGCGCGACTGCTCCGTGCAGCGGCGCAACCAGAAGGTGATCGAGGAGTCCGCGTCTCCGGTACTCAGCCCCGAGCAGGTGGCGGAACTGAAGGCCTCCGCCGAGCGGCTCGCCGTCGCGGTCGGCTACTGCGGCGCGGCGACCGTCGAGTTCCTGTACCACCCCGGCGACAAGCTGTTCGCGTTCCTCGAGGTCAACACCCGGCTTCAGGTGGAGCACCCGATCACGGAGTCGACCACCGGCGTCGACCTGGTCAAGCTCCAGCTGCACGTCGCTTCCGGCGGGACGCTGACCGGGGAGCGGCCCGTCGAGCGCGGGCATGCCGTCGAGGCGCGGCTCAACGCCGAGGATCCCGACCGCGACTTCGCCCCCTCCCCCGGCCGGATCCTGCGGCTCGACCTGCCCGCCGGGCCGGGTATCCGCGTCGACACCGGCGTCGGCGAGGGGGACACGATCCCGGCCGACTTCGACTCGATGATCGCGAAGATCATCGCCTACGGCCGCGACCGCGACGAGGCGCTGGGCAGGCTGCGCCGGGCGATGGCGGAGACCACCGTGATCATCGAGGGCGGCGCGACCAACAAGAGCTTCGTGCTCGACCTGCTCGACCAGCCCGAGGTGATCGACGCCACCGCTGACACCGGCTGGATCGACCGCGTCCGCGCCCGGGGCGGGCTCGTCTCGCACCGGCACTCGGCGGTCGCGCTGGCCGCGGCCGCCATCGGGGCGTACGAGGAGGAGGAGCGCGTCGAGAGGCAGCGGCTGTTCTCGACCGCGTTCGGCGGGCGGCCGCAAGTGCGGCACGAGAGCGGTCGGCCACTCGATCTGAAGCTGCGCGGCGCCGGCTATCGCGTGAGGGTCGCACAGATCGGGGCGCATCGCTTTCGCGTCGCCATCGGCGCCGACGACCAGGCGCACACCGCGGACGTCGAACTGGACCGCTTCGACCGGCACACCGGCCGAATCGTCGTGAACGGTACCCGGTTCCGGCTGGTCACCGACACGCACGGACCGGTCCACTTCGTCGAGGTCGACGGCGTCGCGCACCGCGTCAGCCACGACGAGGGCGGCGTTCTGCGGTCCCCCGCCCCCGCGTTGGTGGTCGCGACGCCGCTGGCGGTCGGCGCCGAGGTCGAGGCGGGCGCGCCCGTGCTGGTGCTGGAGAGCATGAAGATGGAGACGGTGCTGCGCGCGCCGTTCAAGGCCCGGCTCAAGGAGCGGCCGGTGTCGGTGGGCAGCCAGGTGCCGACCGGCGCCCCGCTGCTGCGGCTGGAGCCGATCGCCGACGACGAGGCCGAGGACACCGGCCCGGTCGAGGCCGTGGAGCTGGACCTGCCCGAGGCAGACGGGACCGCCCCGGTGCTGGACCGGCTGGCCCGCGGCCAGGAGGACCTGCGCAGCCTGCTGCTCGGCTTCGACGTGGAC
>NZ_DASZGI010000242.1:0-20829 GCF_035938995.1 Actinocrinis sp. | reverse complement strand
CCGGCGCCCCCATCTGCGAAATCAAAGACTGAACCACACACCCACCAGACACCACGAACACCCCCCGGGACCACCCCACACACCGGACGGCCCCCGCCCCGGGGCCACCCAACACACCCGACAGCCCACACGGGACGGCCCGCAGCGGAACGGCCCCCTCCCACGTGTCCCCACCGAGCCGAAGATGACCGGCCGTCTTACGACGTACTGCGTGGCGTCGCATAGCTGCTCCCCGAAGGCGCGGGACCGGGTATCCCGATAGCCTCGCCATGGTGTTCCCCTTTGACGGGGCACGTTGGCGATCGGGCGCACAGGCGCGGAGAAGGGACGGCGGGCTGCGATGAGCAGAGCGGTGGTCTTCAATCAATACGGCGGACCCGAGGTGCTGGAAGTCGTTGACGTGCCCGAGCCGGAGCCTGGGGCCGGACAGGTGGTCATCCGGGTGCGCGCGGCCGGAGTCCAGCCTGCCGACGTCAAGCAGCGCTCCGGAGCGTGGAAGTCCTTTGCGCCGGCCACCTTCCCCGCACGACTCGGCCATGAGGCGGCGGGTGTCGTCTCGGCCGTCGGTGCTGACGTGACCGCTTTCGTCCCCGGCGACGAAGTGCTCGGACCGGCGAAAGGCGCTTACGCGGACTACGCGCTCGCCGAAGCTTCGCTGCTCGCGCGAAAGCCAGCGGATATGCCGTGGGCCGAGGCCGGGTGTCTGAGCGCCTCTGGGCAGACCGCCGCCACGGTGCTGGAAGATCTGAAGATCGCGCCCGAGGATACTCTGCTGGTGCACGCCGCCGCCGGGGGAGTGGGCCTGATGGCGGTTCAGCTCGCCAAAGCCCAGGGACTGCGCGTCATCGGCACCGCGAGCGAGGCGAACCACGACTTCCTGCGCGGGCTCGGCGTCGAGCCCGTCACCTACGGCCCCGGGCTGGCTGACCGGGTGCGCGCGCTCGCGCCGGACGGGGTCGACGTGGCTTTGGATGCCGCCGGCGGGGGCGACGCGCTCGACGTGTCCGTCGAGCTGGTGCCGAACCTCGACCGCGTCGGCACCATCGCCGACCAGGCCGGGGCGCGCCGACTCGGCGTCAGGTCGCTCAGCTCCCGCACTTCCGGTGACCGGCTCGCGCACCTCGTGTCGGCGTACGAGAAGGGCGACCTGAAGGTGTTCATCTGGAAGGAGTTCCCGCTCGACCGGGTCGTCGACGCGCACCGGGAAAGCGAAGGACGGCACTTCCGCGGGAAAGTGGTCCTGATCCCGTAGGTCAGATCCGCTGAGCCAGAGTCGCTGAATCAGATCTCCTGAGGCGGAGGGAACGTCAGGTTCCCCGGGAACCGCAGGTCACGCGTGTGGTACGGGAATCCGCTTGACTCTCCACCAACTGGAAGCACGAGCGTGGAGGACATGAACGACCGCGACACACGCCGTCTGCCGGATCGCCGGGCCGACCGGATGCCGCTGCCGACCATCGCGCAGATGATGCGCGCCGTCTTCCCCGAGCTGCCCGAGGACCCGAACGAGCAGCAGGTCGAGGCGTGGGTGGAACTCGTCGCGCTGATCCAGGACGAGGACTTCATCGCTGTCTCGCGCACGATGGCCGAGCACGGCGCGCGCAAGACCGCCCAGCTCGGCGAGGAGGACTGGCAACGCGACCAGAACGCGTTCTCCTCTGTGCTCGCCGTCGAGTCCGAGGCCTCGTATCAGGCGGGCGTGGATCCCGCGTCCCCGGAGGGGCGGGCCCGGGTCGACGCGATGATGGCCGAATGGGCCGACCTGGTCGGGAAGCCCGACACGCCGGAAATACGCGCGAAGATTCTGCAGAGCCTGGACACCATGACCGATCGGCGGGTCAATCGCTTCTGGCACTTGGTCGGCCTCGTCGGCGACCGTCCGCAGATCGCGGCGCAGGGTGCCCCGCGGTTCGAGGCGATGGAGTGGCTCATCAGCGCCCTGCGTAACGCGCTGGAACCGGCCGTTTGAGCACGTTAAGTTGACACGACCTGGGGTGTCCACGGGCCCGCGCTGCGAATGCGGGTTCGTGGGCATCCCGTTTTGACGGTCCGTCCGGTTGTGGGGAGAGCTGCCGTCCTGCGCGGCGGGACACGGTGCGAGGGCTAGGAGTGTGGGGCGGGACAGAAGTCGGGAGCCGGGGGCGGGCGGCGGGCCTCAGCTAGAGACGGGGATTGAGACGCCCACGCCGCCGCGAGTCTCGGCGCCGAAGCGTTCGATCTCCCGGTCGAGGTCGAGCGGCAGCGCCCCGCGCACGGCCCGGTCCTCGGGAGTGATCAAATCCGCTGGGAGCAGCCACGACACCTCGAACTCCAGGCCGTCGGGGTCGTGGGCGTACAAGGCCTTGGTGGTGCCGTGGTCCGAGGAGCCCACCAGTGAGCCGAGCTCGGTCAGCCGCTCGGCGATCCGCTTGAGCTCGCCCAGCGTGTCGACCTCCCACGCCAGGTGGTAGAGGCCGACCGTGGTGCGGCCCGCCCCGGACGGCTTCGCGTCCCCGCCGATCGCGAACAGGCCCAGGTCGTGGTCGTTGGTGGAGCCGGCCGCCTGGAGGAACGCCGCGCCCGGGTACTGGACCAGTGTCCTGAAGTCGAGCGCGTCCCGATAGAACGCGACGCTGCGCTCCACGTCCCGGACATACAGCACAGCGTGGTTCAGACGCTGCACGGGCATGGCATCCTCCTTGTCAGACCCGACGAATATTCAGCGGCGTCTTGTGCTCGTCGACGCTGGCCGCGGCGGTGAAACATCGTACGGCGGGACGCCTTTCCCCCGTCTGCGCGGCTAACTTCAAGGAGCACACATCTCACCGTAAGACAATAAGAGTCAATGTCACGCAATGCGCGAGGATGACCGATGAGCAGCGCTTCCAGCACGGCCGACGCGGCGCCGCGATGGCTGAGCGCGGACGAGCAGCGCACCTGGCTGGCCCTGCTCGCCGCGATCAACCTGCTCGACGAGGAGCTGGACCGCCAGCTCCAGCGCGACGCGGGCATGCCGCACACCTACTACATGGTCCTGGCCGCTCTGTCCGGCTCGCCCGGGCGCCGGATGCGCATGAGCGACCTGGCGCAGATCAACCACGCCTCCCAGAGCCGGCTCACCCACGCGGTCAACCGGCTGGTCGCGGCCGGGTGGCTGCGCCGGGAGAAGTGCGCGGGGGACCGGCGGGTGGTCTACGCGGTGCTGACCGACGACGGCTTCGAGGCGTTGCGCAGCGCCGCGCCCGGCCACGTCGAGGCCGTCCGCCGTACCCTGTTCGACCCGCTCACCCCGCAGCAGGTCGAGCAGTTGCAGGCGATCTGCGAGGCGATGCTCGCCCGACGCGGAGGCGCGCCGCGGTGGCCTGAAAGCGCCGGCGAGTAGGTCAGATCTCGATCAGATCACTCGGGTCGATGTTCCCGCCGGTGAGCACCACGACCACGCGTTCGTACATGTCGGGCACGTACACCCCGGCCTGTACCGCCGCCAGGGCCATCGCCGCCGGCCACTCGACGGCCAGGCGCCGCTGCTGCCACAGCACGGCGCGTGTCCGGTCCACCTCCTCGGCGGTCACCGCTACCGGCACGCAGTCCATCCCCCGGGCCAGATCCACCGCCATCGGGGTCACGCCGCAGCTCTCGACCCCGCCGTCGGTGGGGCAGACCGCGGTCTCCAGGGCGTGGGCGAGACGACGGCGTCCGTGCAGCTCGACCGGCACGATCCTGATGCCGGTGTGCTCGAGCGCCGCACAGGTCCCGGCGAACAGGGCCGCGCCGACCACCGGGACGACCACGGTGTCGATCTCGCTGCCCACCGCCGCGTTGATCTCCGCGGCGAGCGTGCCTGCACCGGCCACTACCAGTGGGTTGTCATACGGGTGCGAGAGCAATGCCCCCTCCCGGTCGGCGAACCGGCGCGCGGCCTCGGCGACCGCGGCATCGTCGCCCTCGATCACCTGCACCTGCGCCCCGAGCGCGCACAGCCCGTCGACTGCGCCGCGCGCGACACCCGGTCCGGCGAACACAGTGGCCGCCGTCTCGGTCTCGCGGGCCGCCCAGGCGCAGGCGTACGCCGCGTTGCCGCCGCGCGGGTCGGCGATGACAACTCCGGCCTCCGGCATCGAGCGCTGCTCGAGGTAGTAGACGGCGAAGTTGACCGCCTCGCGCACCTTGAAGCTGCCGGTGATCTGGGCGGACTCCGCGGCCAGATACAGCCCGGCGCGGTCGAACGGCCCGGTGTCTGCGGCCAGCAGCGCCACCGGCCGCACATGTGGCGCGACCCGTTCGACCGCGGCCTTGACGTCGGCCGGTCCGAGCGGGGGCACAGCATGCGGCCAGTTCGCGGGCATCACAGACCATTCATGGGCGGACGGGCGTGCGGCGCCGCGCGTGCGGCGTCAGACCAGTCGGCGGGGGTCGCTTCGCCCCGCGTGCGGTGCGCCGTGGCGGCGATCCCGCACCCCCTTCCGAGCTGATACATCGTAAGTTACGCTGTATCGCATGGCTCGTCCATCACTTGGCGAAGATTCTTTGTCACTCGACGTGATCGCCCGTGCCGCCCTGCGCATCATCGACTCCGAAGGGTCGGACGCGCTCAACTTCCGCCGCCTGGGCAAAGAGCTCGGCGTGGCACACATGACCGTCTACCGGCGGCTGGCCGACCTCAAGGTGCCGCTGGACGGCTGCGTGCTCGACTACCTGGCCGACAGCATCCCCCAGCTCGACCCGCAGGCCAGCTGGGCCGACGCCACCGAGGCCCGGTTCACCGCGCTCTACGAGATCATCGTGGCGCACCCCGGCATCGTCGCGATGCGCCGCGGCGGTCCCTGGCTCGGACCGCGGGTGATGCAGAAGCTGATCGAGCCGCAGCTGGCGGCGAACCTCGCGGCCGGCATGACGCCCGATCAGATGGTGCGCGCCTACCGCCGGATGTATCTGTTCACCCTCGGCTGCGCTTGCTTCACCGACCACGCGACCCCCGAGGCCGTGGTCAGCCGCACCCGTGCGGCGCTCGCCGCGCTGCCACCCGAGCGTTTCCCCGCCGCAACCGAGAACGTCGAGGCGATCCTCAAGGGCGTCGTCGACCACGAGGTCTTCTACGGCGGACTGCGGCATCTGATCCGCGCCGCCGACCCCGGCCTCGGGAACTGACGGATCGTCCGAGCGGGCGGCGCCCCGTCAGGGCGCCACCCCGAGCCATGACGGCGTTCGAGCCAGGTTCACCGGGATGGCCGCCATATATTAGGCCACTTGCATAATTGGCTTGTCATTCGGGTGGTGGTTCCGAAACCGCACCACCGAACCCTCGTTGGCCAGGGCGAAGACCTCACTGCCGCACCGCCGAGCCGCGGTGCGCCGCCGGAAAAGGGGCCCGCCCATGTCGACGGACACGTCGCGATGAAGCGCCACGAGACTTTCCAGGAACTGACCGCCTGCCAGTACGGCGGCTTCTCCTACGACTGCCGCACCCGCGTCCACCCCGAACCAGCCTTCGCCCCGATCGTGCTGGTCGCCGGGGCGTTCCAGCACAAGGACGGCTGGGGCCGGCTCGAACAGGCGCTGGCCGAGACCACCACCGTGGTCACCGTCGACCTGCCCGGCTGGGGCGGCGCCGACCTGCTGCCCGCCGGCTACGACCTGGCGTTCCTGGCCCGCGCCCTCGACCATGTCCTGGACGCCGCCGGACACCACGAGGTGCACGTGTTCGGCGGCTCATACGGCGGCGCGGTCGCCTTCCGCTTCGCCCAGCTCTACCCCGAGCGGGTGCTCAGCCTCGCGCTCATGGGCACCGCCGCCCGCATCACCGAGCCGATGCGCTCGCGCCTGCTGCACACCGTCGCCCTGCTGCGCGCCGGCCGCTACGCCGAGTTCGCGCAGTACTCCACCCGTCTGCTCACGTGTCAGGACCAGTCCGCGCCGGTCGCCCGCGCGGCCGCCGTGCGCCGCATCCTGCACGCGGTGTTCGCCGGGATCACCCAGGACCACGCCCAGAAGTACATCGAGCACACCCTGCGGCTGCTGCGCCAGGACCTGCACGCGCCCGACCCGCTGATGGACGTCCCAGTGCTGCTCGGCACCGGCGAGCACGACGACTTCACGACGCCGGCCGAGTGCCGCTCGGTCGCCGGGCACTGCACCGACGCGCGCTTCACTCTGCTGCGCCACGCCGACCACGCCGTGCATCTCGAGGTCCCCGACCAGCTCGCCGACCTGCTGCTGCGCTTCTTCACCGACCAGCCGCTCGACGGCCTGGAGTACTGCCACCCGGTCCAGTACTACGGCACCGTCCCGACCATCAACCTGGCCGGGGGCACCGGAATGCTCATCTCATCCTGAGGGCCGGCCTCGCGCCAGCTTTCTGCACGTTGCACTTTCGCAGACCGTGCCCGATCACGTATCGTGATCACGCACTCGGCGGAAGGGTTTGCAGATGTCGCGGCCAGGCGGGGCTCCCGGCACGATGGGTGCTGTCCTGCCTGGTGACGCGCACGTCGGCGGTGCGGCGGGAGGAACACCACGCCCGGCAGGGCGCCTGCCTTGACCGGGCCGGGGGACGCGGTCGAGTCGGTGGCGCGGGCGTGGACCCGCGCGATCGCCGACACCAGCTACGTCACATACACCTCGGCCGAGGCGGACGACCTGCTGCACGAGCACGCCCGCGCCGCCGCCGCGGCCCTGCGCGCCGGCGGCCTCGAACCCGGGCGGGTGGGACGGGAGCTCGGCTTCGCGCTGGTGGCCGCCCACTACACCGATCCGCAGTCGCTCGCCGCCACCCTCGTCGTTTACGCGCAGCTCGGGCCGGCGCTCGGCGGCACCGCCGCAGCGCTCGCCGACCTGCAGGGCGGGATCGCCGCCGGATACGCCGCCGCGCTGCGGGAGACCACGCTCACCCAGCAGGAGGCGATCCGCACCGCCGCGTTCGCCGCCCGCGACGAGAGCGAGGCCCGGTTCCGCGCGGTGTTCTCCGCCGCGCCCATCGGCATCGGCCTGGCCGACCTCGGCGGCCTGGTGGTCGAGGTGAACCAGGCCCTGGCCGACATGCTCGGCCGCTCCGCGGAGGACTTCCGCGGCCGGCACATACGGGAGCTGGCCCAGCCCACCGACCCGCCGGAGCTGTGGGGAGCGCTCGACGACGTGTTGCGCGGCGAGCGCGACTTCTACGCCGCGGACAAGGAATTTTCCCGGTCCGACGGGACCAGCCTGTGGACCCACCTGCGCGCCACCGTCATACGCGACGAGCTCGGCCGCCGCCGCTTCCTGCTCGGCCTGTTCGAGGACATCACCGAGCGGCGCACCATGCACCTGAACCTGCGCCACCAGGCCACCCACGACCCGCTGACCGGACTGCCCAACCGCACCCTGTTCTTCGAGCACCTCGAGGAGATCCTCGGCACCGCCGACCCGGACGCCCGCATCGCCCTGTGCTACCTGGACCTGGACGGGTTCAAGGAGGTCAACGACACCCTCGGCCACGTGGTCGGGGACAAGCTGCTGATCGCGGTCGCCGAGCGGCTGGCCCACTGCGCCGACCGGCCAGGCCGGCTGGTGGCCCGGATGGGCGGCGACGAGTTCGTGATGCTGCTGGCCGACGGCGCGGACGCGGCCGCCGCGACCGAGGCCGCCGACGAGATCCTGGCCGCGCTGCGCCGCCCGATCGGGTTCGACGGCCGGGAGATGTCGGTGTCGGCGAGCGTCGGGGTGGTCGAGCACTCGATCGGCGGCGCGCACCCGACCGAGCTGGTGCGGGCCGCGGACATCACCCTGTACTGGGCCAAGAACGAGGGCAAGGGCCGCTGGGCCCTGTTCGACGCCGACCGCAGCGCCTCCGAGATCACCCGCTACACCCTCAGCGCCGCGCTGCCCGGCGCGCTCGAGCGCGGCGAGTTCACCGTCGACTACCAGCCGATCGTCGACCTGGGCACCGGGCAGGTGCGGGCGGTCGAGGCGCTGGTGCGCTGGCGCCATCCGGACTTCGGGCTGCTCAAGCCCGACCGGTTCATCGGCCTGGCCGAGGAGACCGGGGTGATCGTCCCGCTCGGGCGCTGGGTGCTCGAGCAGGCCTGCGCCGAGGCGGCCAAGTGGGAGGCGGGCCCGCACGGTCCGGCGCCCGCGGTCAACGTCAACCTGGCGGTGCGTCAGACCCACGAGCGGCACCTGGTCGAGGAGATCCGCAAGGCCCTGGAACTCTCCGGGCTGCCGCCGGAGCGGCTGGTCCTGGAGGTCACCGAGAGCGCGGTGATCGGCACCGAGGACGGCTCGCTGCCCGTGCTCCAGGAGCTGGCCGCGCACGGGATCCAGATCGCCATCGACGACTTCGGCACCGGCTACTCGAACCTGGCCTACCTGCGCCAGCTGCCCGCGCACATCGTCAAGATCGACGCCTCGTTCACCGCCGGGCTGCGCGCCGGAAGCCCCGACTCGCACGTCGACGAGCAGATCGTGTCGGCCCTGGTGACCCTCGCGCACGGCCTGGGCATGTCGGTGACCGCCGAGGGCGTCGAGGACGCCGAGCAGGCGGCGCGCCTGGCCGCGCTGGGCTGCGACTCGGCCCAGGGCTGGTACTTCGCCCGGGCGGTGCCTCCTGACCAGCTGACCGGCCTGCTCGCCCGCGAGCCCGCCGGCGACGGCCTCAGCCCGCTCGACCGCCGCCAGCGCGCCTGACTCCAGGTCAGTCCGCAGAACACTCCGCGGCGGCGTCGCGCGCCGCTTCGATCACCTCGAGCGCCTGCACCGCCTCGCGCGGGTCCACCGGCAGCGGCGCACCGTCGAGCAGCGCCGCCGCGATCCCGGCGTAGTACGACTCGTACGCGCCCGCGTCGGTCGGCACGGTTTCGAGGTTCTCGCCCTCACCGAGGATGCCGTAGCGCTCGGGTACGTCAGCGCCCCACTGCGCTTCACCGGGCCGGTGCCCTTCGCGCAGCGCGTCCTCCTGCGCGTCCAGGCCGTACTTCACGAACGCGGCGCTCTGTCCGAGTACGCGGAAGCGTGGACCGAGCTGCGGGGTGACCGCGCTCATCCACAGGTGCGAATGCACCCCGTTCGCGTGGGTGAGCGCGACGAAGGTGTCGTCGTCGGAGGTCACCCCGGCGCGGCGGGTGTCCGTCTCGGCACATACGGACCGCACCGGGCCGAACAGCACGAGCGCCTGGTCGACCAGGTGGCTGCCGAGGTCGTAGAGCAGGCCCGCGGCCTCCTCGGCGCCGCCGGTCTCCCGCCAGCCGCCCTTCGCGACCGGGCGCCAGCGCTCGAACCGTGACTCGAACCGGTTGACCGCGCCCAGCCGCCCGGACTCGATCAGGCGGCGCACGGTCAGGAAGTCGCCGTCCCAGCGGCGGTTCTGGAACACCGACAGCAGCAGCCCGGCCTTCTGCGCCGCCTCGACCAACTCGGCGCCCTGCGCGGCCGTCGGCGTGAAGGGCTTGTCCACCACCACCGGCAGTCCCGCGGCCAGGGCGGCGCGGGTGAGCTGGACGTGCGAGCCGGGCGGGGTGGCGACGACCACGAGATCGGCCTGCTCCGGCGCGGCGAACAGTTCGTCGGCGCGGGCCAACACCCGCACGCCGGGATGCTCGGCCCGCGCCTGCTCGGCGCGCTCGGCCGAGCTGGTGACCACTGCCGCGACGCGCATGCGCGGGTCCGCCGCGGTCAGCGGGCCGTGGAAGACCGACCCGGCCAGTCCGTATCCGAGGACGGCCACGCGAAGTTGCTGCTGTGCAGTGTGTTCCGACATGCGCCAAGCCAATCACACGGACCGGCGCTCGGCGCGGCGCACCAGGTTCGCTGCGCCGAGCCCGGCTGTCTGGGACCGTCGGCGGCCGGGCACTCGCTCGATCCGCACGCTGCGCTCATCTCGCGGCGCTCATCCCTCGGCCGCCGCTTTCGGCGGCTTGCCGCGCGGCACCTTCGGTTTGGGCTGCTTGTGCGGCGGCAGGTCCGCCAGCGGCGTCCAGGCGAACGCGAGGGAGCCGCCGAGCAGGCCGAAGAGCATCCCGAGGAAGAATCCGCCGAGGTTGGAGGTCGGCCAGCTGGCCAGGGCCAGCAGCACCGAGAGGATCGCGTAGAACAGCCGCTGCTGCGGATTGAACACCAGCAGCACGCCGCACAGCACCATCACCGCGGGGATCAGGTATCCGGCCAGGCCGGTGAGCCCGAAATGGACGATGACCTTGAGCGGCGCCTTCTCCGAGAACAGGATCTCGCCGCCGCCGAGCACGACGAAGAACCCGCCCCAGAACGGCCGGGTCCGGCGCCAGGAGCGGAAGGCCAGACGGGAGCGGCGCGTCCACCGGCCCTGGGGTGGTGTGGGCGCGGGGTAGTCCGGAACGGCTGGCGGCTCGCCCGCCGGGTCGGCCTGGAGGTCGAACCCGGGGACGGGCCCGGGCTGCGCCGCGCCAGGTGAAGCCTGGCGGGGTTCGGGTTCCGTTGTCATCAGCAGGCTGTCGTCGTCGGAGGCCGGGTCAGCAGCCGTTGCTCTGGAAGCTCATGCTCAGGCCGGGCAGTGTGAAGGAAGCGGCCGTGGTGGCGTAGTTGTCCTGGCGCAGGTTGTTGATGGTGACGTGGTCGGACTGCTGGCCGAAGTCGCCGAGCGGACCGGTGACGCCGGGCACCTCGCTCAGGGTGCTGGCGTCCTGGCCGATCGAGATGTTGGTGAACGAGGCGTCACCGGACAGCTGGTCGGAGTCGACCACCAGGTTGGTCGCCTGCACCGGGGTGGACCCGCCGGCCCGCAGCACCAGGTTGATCGCGCCGAGGTTGACGCTCTGGCACAGGTTGGTCAGCTGCGCCGACTGGATCGCCGAGACCATCACGATCTGCTGGCCGCCGGTCGCCGTCAGGTTCGGGCTGCCCGGGGCGGTGTTGTCGAGCGAGCCGAACTGCTCGAAGCCGGTGCCGTCGAGCTTGTCGGCGGTGACCGTGAACGCGATCCCTGAGATGGAGAATTGGGCGGCCAGCACCCCCTGGGCAGTCAGCGCCACGAGCACCCCGCCGGCGGCGGTTGCGGGGATCATGACGGCGGCGAAGCGGCGCCAGCGCACCCGGCCCTGAGGGGCGGACGGCGGCGGAGCGGGCGGGGACGCGACTGTCTCGGGCGAAGCCATCGTAGCTCCCTGATATACGCACGACGGTGGGCGTGGTGGGCTGCCGTGCCGGGCCGGGTCGAACGCGTATTCCGCGCGGTCGCGGCGACTGAGTGAAACTACTGCGAGGTTTTCAATCGGTCAACACCGTCTTTGGCCGACGCCGTCTTTGGCCGACGCCGCCTTTGGCTGACACCGTCTTGGTTGACGCCGTCTTGGTTAACACCGCGCGGCATCCGTCAGAGAGCTGATCGGAGCCTCAAGTCAGCCGCGACCGTTGTCCCCGAGCGCGTTCGCCACGCACGGCGCAACCGTGCGCTCGCGGTCGTCGTAGACGGATTCGACTTCACTGACGGCCTCGTCGATCCCGAGGAAGGGTACGAACACGAAGTACTCGAGGGTCGGCAGCAGACCGGGAAGGTCGGCGGCGCGGCCGGTGGCGACATACCGGTAGATCGTCGCGTACACCCCGCCGACCAGGGCTTCGATCAGCTCCTCGGGTGCGGCGGGGCCGGCCGGACGCGGCGCGTCGTCGAAGAACCGGCTGAAGCGTTCGAGCAGGTCCCCGCGCTCCCGCCGGGCGGGCGGGCCGACCGCCTCGATCTCCACGATGGCCATCTGCGCGAAGGCCGGGACGCTGGCCAGCACGTCGAGCAGGACGCGCAGCCCGGCCCGGGTGCCCGCGCGCCAGTCGGTCTCCTGCGAGTAAGCCTTCTCCATCATCCGGAACAGCACCCCGGTGCCGTGCCGGTAGGTGGCCAGGAACGCGTCCTGCTTGCCGTCGAAGTGGACGTAGAAGGCCGGGCGGGTCACCCCGGCGGCGCGGCAGATGTCCGTCACGGTCGCCTCGGCGTATCCGCGCGCGGCCACCGTGTGCACCAGCCCGTCGTACAGCCGGTCCCGCTGTGTCGCGGCGACCAGTTCCGGCGGGACCCGGCTGGGCCCGCGCTTGATCGCCCGCGCCGGGTCGCGCCCCTCGCGCGCGCCGGGCAGCGGGGTGGACTCGGGTGCGGCGCCCTCGGCGAGCGGCCCCGCGTCGGCCAGGGCCGCGGCAGACTTCACAGACAACGTACTTCCCTCCCGCCCTTGACGATACGAACCTCTCGGGATTATAACTCCCGAAGGTTTTATTTCGCTTCGTTCACCGGCGGGGGGTCGGGAGGCGCCGCACTCCGTCCCGGGTCCAGCCGGTGAAAGACACCCAAACTACCCGTGCCCAAACTACCCACGTTCCGGGCTCGCACGCTCGGCCCCGCCCAAGGCCGAGTGGTCGACGGCGACTGTCCTGTGCCGCGTGTGCCCGAAGAGGAGAAACGATACCGCGCGGACCGCGCGTGTGCGCGCAGTCCGCCCGATTCACGCACGCCGCCGCGAACCTCACCGCCCGGCGGGAGCATGAGAGCGTTGCGAAGCGCCGCGCGTTACAGGCCCCTGACAGAGCGGTGCGGCCGCCCGGCGTCGGCGGCTTCACGAGTACCCTCGCCGCTCCGCGAACGCCGCGGCGATCACGTGACGACACCCAAAGGAGGGTGAGCGTTCCATGCGCAAGCACATCTACCTGGGCGCCGGGGCGACGGCCCTGGCCCTGTTGACCGCCGTGGCCGCGGGGCCGGCCAGCGCCGCGGGCGGTGACGAGCTGACGGCCGGCGGCGCCAACGTGGCCGTCGGGGACGTCATCTCGGCGACCCTGTCCTCGCCTAACGCGACGTTCTCGACGTCGTCCGGCAACATCTCCTGCACCGCCTCGTCCTTCTCGTCCACCGACGCCACCAATCCGGCCGAAGGCACCGCCGAGGCCACCGAGACGGTGCACACGCTGGCGTTCTCCTCGTGCACGAGCACGATCTTCGGGACCGTGAGCGTCAAGAGCGTCGGCCTGACCGCGGGCACCGCGCCGCTCGCCACCGTCGCCGACGAACCGTCGGACAACCCGGTCGACCTCAACGTCTCCCCGAGCGTCAAGGTCGTGCTGAACACCATCCTCGGCTCGGTCACCTGCATCTACTCCGGCCCCGTGGCCGGCGTGGTGAGCAATGCCGCCGACACCATCACGTTCACCGGCCAGACGGTCGCCAAGGCGCCTGGGTCCAGCGCCCTGTGCCCGTCGACCGGGACGTTCACCGCCACCTACGGCAACGTCGTCGACCAGAGCATCACCGGCACCCCGGCCATCACTGTCAACTGACGCCGCTTCCCAGTCGACGCCGCCTGATTCACCGCTGATCCACTGCTGAATTACCCACGCGGCCGGGCGGCCCTGCCGAATTCCGGGCAGGGCCGCTCCGGCACGCGCGTGCGCGTGTGCGTACGCGTTCTTACGCGACTGCCTTGATGTTGCGCACGAAGACGGTGCCCAGGATCGTCACCGCCGCCACCGCGAGGAACAGCACCGGATATCCGCCGAGGTAGGTGACGATCGGCGCGGCCAGCGCCGGGCCGAGCACCTGCGGCGCCGAGTTCGCGATGTTGATCACGCCCAGGTCCTTGGCCCGGTCCGCCGCCTCCGGCAGGACCTGGGTGATCAGCGCCTGGTCCACCGAGAGGTAGACGCCGAAGCCGAGGCCGAGCACCGCCGCGGCGACCTGCGCCCCGGTCCACGTGGGCCACAGCGCGAGCAGCACCGCCGCGGCCGCCATCACGTAGCCGGACAGGATCACCGCGGGCTTGCGCCGGCCGGTGCGGTCCGATACGGCGCCGCCGACCACGACCGTCAGCAGCGTGGTGAACGTGTAGATCAGGATCAGGATGAGCAGGCCGTCGTCGGCCTTGTGCCCCGGGAACAGCCGCTCGTAGTGGACCTTGTCGCGCAGGAAGTACAGCAGGTACAGGGTGGCCAGCGCGTTGCCGAGCTGGACCAGGAACCTGGTTCCCCAGGCCCACGCGAAGTCCCGGTCGCGCAGCGCCTCGAACCGCAGCGACCGCACTGCGGCGCGCAGCGAGAACGCCGGGAGCGCGGCGCGCGGCGGCGCCGGATCGGGCGCCCAGAATGCCAGCGGCACAGTGGTGAGGAGCACAAGCGCGCCGATGAGCAGGTAGCCCGAGATGGTCCCGGTGACCGCCGCCGTGACCAGGAGCACCGCGATCACGACGCCGATCGACTGGGTGAGCCCAACCCACCCGGACACCACTCCCCGCTGGCGCACCGGGACGCGGTCGGGCACCAGCGCGGTCAGCCCGGCCTGCAAGGCGTTGAGGCCGGCCTGCGCGAGACACCAGCCGAGGGTGACCCCGACCACGGTGCGCTGACCGGACAGCACAGCCAGGCCGACGCAGCCGAGCAGCGCCCCGCCCGCGATCCACGGCCGCCGCCGCCCGAAGCGCGACCCGGTCGCGTCCGAGAGGGCTCCGGCGATCGGCCCGGCCAGCACCGCGACCAGCGCGCCGAATGCCGTGGCCACGCCGAGGGCCGTGGTCTTATGCGCGCTGTCGATGTCCTGAAGCTGATTGGGCAGCAGCACCTGCAAAGGGCCGAAATAGCCCATCCACAGGCCCAGGTTCGCCAGCGACAGCAGCGCGATCCAGCTGCGCCCAACCCGGTCCGAGGGCTCGGCGAGCCCGGCCGCGGCCCCCGTGTCCGAGACGGCGGTCATCCGCGGTGCGCGAGCGCGTCGCGCAGCCAGTGATACGAGTCCTTAGGGGTGCGCTCGAGCGTGTCGAAGTCCACCCGCACCAGGCCGAAGCGCTGGCCGAATCCCTCGGCCCACTCGAAGTTGTCCATCAGGGACCAGATGAAGTAGCCGCGCACGTCCACGCCCTCCTGAACGGCCTGGTGCAGGGCGCGCAGGTGACTGTCGAGGTAGTCGACGCGGGCGGCGTCGTGCACGCGGCCGTCGGCGTCGGGGACGTCGTCGGTGGAGCAGCCGTTCTCGGTGATGTAGATCGGGGGCAGCGCCGCGCCGTAGCGGGCGCGCAGGCCGACCAGCAGTTCCCGCAGACCGTCCGGCACGATCGGCCAGCCGAACGCGGTCACCGGGTAGCCGTCGATCGGGTGGAGGGTGAACGGCATTCCGCCGTTCTCGGGCGACGGCTCGCCGTGCCCGACGCGGGTGGGGTTGTAGTAGTTGACGCCGAGGCAGTCGAGGGGCTCCGCGATCGCCTTCAAGTCGCCGTCCCGGACGATCCCGCCGAGCTCGCCCTGCGCGGCTTCGGCCAGCGCATCCGGATAGCGGCCGAGCAGCAGGGGGTCGGTGAACAGCTCGTTGTGCAGCGCGTTGTAGAAGTGCGCCGCCGCGACGTCCGCGTCCGTGGTGCCGGCGGTCCACACGGGGGCGTAGTTGTTCGCGATCATGACGTTGAGCCCGCGCTGGTGCAGCGCCGCGGCGGCGAGACCGTGGCCGAGCAGCTGGTGGTGCGCCACGGGCAGCGCTTCGAGGCCGAGCGTGCGACCGGGTGCGTGGATGCCGAGGCCGTATCCGAGGGCCATGTGGATGAACGGCTCGTTCAGCGTGATCCACGAGGCGACGCGATCGCCGATCCGCGCGGCGACGAGCTCCGCATACTCGGCGAAGCGGTACGCCGTCTCCCGGTTCAGCCAGCCGCCCGCGTCCTCGAGCGGCTGCGGCAGGTCCCAGTGGAAGAGGGTCGGCATCGGCGTGATGCCCCGCTCGGCCAGGCCGTCCACGAGCCGGTCGTAGAAGTCCAGGCCGCGCACCTCGGCCGGCCCCGACCCGGTCGGCTGGATCCGAGGCCAGGCGATCGAGAAACGATAGGCGCCCAGGCCCGCGTCGGCCAGCAGCGCGACGTCCTCGGGCCAGCGATGATAGTGGTCGCAGGCGACATCCCCGGTCTCGCCGCCTTGTGTACGGCCGGGTTGGTGGGAAAAAGTATCCCAGATGGAGGTGCCGCGCCCGTCCTCGCGGGCCGCCCCCTCGATTTGATAGGAGGAGGTGGAGGCGCCCCACAGGAAGCCGTCCGGAAACTTCGGTAGCGGTGCCATGAGCGCCTCCCGGTAACATGAGTGCGGCTCATGTTAGGAGGGGGCGCGGCGGAATGCCAGAGGTCGAATCGGACTCTTTGCCGTCCGGGTCGGTGCGCCGGCGGCCGATGCAGCGGCGCAGCGTCGCACGGTTCGAGCGGATGCTCGACGCCTGCGCCGCGCTGCTCGACGACGTGGGCTACGACGCGATGACCACCAGCGAGGTCGCCCGGCGCGCCGGGGTGCCGATCGGGACGCTGTACCAGTTCTTCGACGGCAAGCAGGCGCTGGCCCGGGCCCTGGCCGAGCGGAACCTCGAGGTGTTCCTGGAGCGGCTGCACGCCCGGTTCGAGGCGTCGCCCCCGGGGGATTGGGCCGACGCCGCCTCGTGCGTGGTCGCCGAGTTTGTGGAGATGAAGCGGACCGTGCCGGGCTTCGCCGCGATCGACTTCGGGGACGCGCGGGCCGGCAAGCTCTTCATGCTCGACGAAGAGCGGCAGGTGGAGAACAACCAACTGGTCGCCCAGCGGCTCAAGGAACTGGCCCTGACCGACCTGAATCTGCCCGACGACCCGGGGCTCGACAGGGTGCTGCTGGTCGCGGTGGAAGCCGCCGACGGCGTGCTGCGCCTGGCGTTCCGTCACCGCCTCGACGGCGACCCTGATCTGATCGCCGAGGCGGAGACGCTGGTGCGCGGCTACCTGAGCGCTCGACTGGGCCGGATCGATAACGAACAGAAGAACGAACCGACCGGCGGCGTAACGGTTTGACTACGCCTTAGATACGGCATCAACGCGGTGCGCGACCTCGGCGTCTATGGCTCCGGAACGCGTTTATCGGTTCCAGCAAGACGTTTTCACTAGGCGTTTGCGTTCACCCGGGGGAGACATGCCCAAGTCGGCGTTTCATCGCGTCTCAGTATCCGCGATCCTTGTCGGATCGCTGCTCGCCGCCGCTGCGTGTAGCGGCCACTCCACGCCGCATGCCGGCAGCACGACCGGGTCCGGCACCCACACCGCGCCGGCCGGCAACCCGAACAAGGGTCCGAAGCCGCCGGTCTACTCCGCCACCGTGCCGACCATCAGCAACGGGACGGACAAGGTCGTGATCGACCATGTTCCGGTCACCTTCTCCTCAACGGTCGCCGACGCGGCCTGGTCGCCCGACGGCACCCGCCTGGCCTACGTGGACGGCAACGGCAACATCGCCGTCGCCCGCCCCGACGGCGGCGGTGTGCTGGTCCTCACGGCCGCGAAGCCGGGCGTCACGCGCGCGGACCCGGCGTTCGAGGACGGCGGCGGCGAGATCGTCTTCTCCGAGCGCGGCACCGACGGGGTGTGGCGGCTGATGTCCGCCGCCGCGAACGGAAGCGACGGCGCGGTCAGCGGAACGCCGAGCGAGGCGCTGCTCGACAGCATCGGCGACGGTGCGGGGGACACCAACGCCAGCGCGATCTACAACCCGGCGATCATCAAGTTCGCCGGTGCGCTCAGCACCCTGGCCTACCAGCACCAGGGCGCGAACGGGCCGGAGATCTGGGTGCTGGACCGCAACCAGCGTGGGCCCCAGGGCAGCAAGGCGCGCGACGGAGCCCAGCCGGCCGTCTCGCCGGACGGCACGAAGCTCGCCTTCGTCGGGAGCGACGGTCAGCTCTACACCGAGGCGCTGCCGATCACCGCGAGCAGTGTCGCGATCAAGGTCACCTTCGGCGCCGCGGGCCTGGCCCACCCGGTGTGGTCGCCGGACGGCTCGCGGCTGGCTTACGGCACCGCATCAGACGTCGAATCCGTCGCGGCCGCTCTCGCACCCGGGGCGAGCGCCAACCCGGTGCGGGTCGAGTCCGCGACGCCTGGCGTGCCGAGCTACGAGCCGATGGTTCCGACGAGTGTGCTGCGCTTCGCTTCCGGCGACCCGGTCGCGACCTCGATCGCGCAGACCAAGGCGTACTTCGCGACCGCCCCCGGCAGCGGGGTCCCGGGTATACCGATTGGCATCCCGTACGCCTCGTCGGTCACGCTCGTGAGCACGCAGGACCCCGCGGCGGTGACGGTCGCGGGACTCTCCCCGTGGAGCGACGCGGTTCTGTTCACCCAGCCCAACGCCCTCAGCCCGGCCACTCTCGCGGAGCTCACCCGCCTCCTCGGTCCCGCCCGTCCGGCCGACCACGTGACTCCGAGCGTGCGCATCGTCGGCGACGCCCAGGCAGTCTCTTCCGCTGTCGAATCAGCGGTCACCGCCCTCGGCTACCAGGTCACGCGCGTCCCCGACGCCGACCCGGTCGCCGAGGCGGCGGCACTGGACGGGCCGGACGTGTCCGGCCAGTTCAGCGGTCCGCTCTTCCTCGTCTCCGCCACCGACACCCCGGCGATCCTGGCCCTCGTCGCGACCCACCACGGCGCCTCGATCCTGCTGACGAACGACACGACGATGCCCGCCGCCGACGAGCCGATCCTCAACGGGCTGAACCTCACCGGTGACCACCCGGCCACGGTCGTCGCGGTCGGCGCCCAGGCACAGGCGGCGCTCGCCTCGGCCTGGCCGGGCAAGCCGGCGGGGCTGTCGGGGACGCCCCTCGGCGGCGCGGACGCCAACTTCAACTCGGTCCTGATCACGCGGCAGTACTCCGACGGTCCGACCGAAGTCGCCCTCGCGGCCTCCGGAGTCTGGCAGGACGAACTGCTCGCCGCGATGAACGGCCCCGGGATGCCCCTGCTCGTCGTCGACCCGCAGACGCTGAGCACGCAGGCGACCGCTTGGCTCGAGAACTCCGCGCCGTCGGTTTCGACGGTCGTCCTCTACGGCGACTCCGCGACGCTGACCGACGGCATCGCGAACCAGGCCGCGACCGCGCTCGACGCCCCGGCGGGAACGACCACGACGCTCAACCCGACCAAGCTGCTGCACCTCTGACCTTCAGCTGCACCAGAAGGCAGCTGCAAGAGAAGGCCAACTCAGCCCGGCAGCGCGCCGCCTACGCGTACTTACGCGTAGCGCTCGGCGCGCTGCTCGGCTGCGTCCTCGTTGGTCAGAAGCCACTCGGGGCAGGATTCCGCAGCGGGCTGCGCATCGATCGACTCGCGAAGCGCCGCCAGGTGCTCGTCACCGAGCGCGTAGGGCAGGAACGCGCGCAGACCGGTGAACCGGAAGTGCACGGCCTCCACGACGGTGAACTCGTAGGTGTCGAACGCTGTCACGGCCCCGGTCAGCCCGTCGACGGAGCCGTGCGCCTCTCCTCGATGGAACGCGGCTGAGGGTAGAGAAACATCGTTCCCGCGCCGCCCCGTGGGCCGCGCGAGATACGGGCAGACCATCGCGGCATAGAGCATGCACGCGTGGTGTCCTGGCGGCTCGACCGTGTGTTCGCTGTTGGCATAGGCGTCGCCGACGTTGAGCACGCCCGCGATCGTGGCCGCTTCCTCGGCTGCCACGACCCGCCACACCGGTCCCTTGCCCATGCGCGTGCCGCAGATCGAGCACCGCCGCTCCACTGCGCACACCAGGATCCGTGCCGTGCTGGTGACGGCGAAGTCCGGCGTGCCGTTCGACCACGGGGTGATAGCCAGCACAGGGTAACCTCGCGCGTCCCGCGGGCGCGCCGCGACCGCCGCCGGCATCGGAATCTCGTCGAGGCGCATTCAGGACTCCACGGCCGGGCGCCCGGCGGTCTGCGATTCGGCCACGGCGACATTGTCCACCGCCCACGCGTCGTGCGATGCGCGAGCCCGCGCACGACCAGACGGCCTGCAAGCCGCGACACGGCCAGGATGGGGGCGACGCCGTTCGCCACGAAGCGGGCGTCCGAAGCGGAGAGGGAGAGGAAGAGCGACCATGACTGACAAACCGCGCCCGCTCGACTTGGAGCAGGCCTTCGCCACGTTCAGCGAATCGTTCGCGCCGCGGGTCGCCGCCGCCGTCAATGACTACGACGTCAAGATCGCCCGGCTCGACGGCCCCTACGTCTGGCACGCACACGCCGACACCGACGAATTCTTCCTCGTCTTGGCTGGCGAGCTGACCATCGAACTGGAAGGGCAGGCGCCGGTGGTTCTCGGACCGCACCAGGTGTTCACCGTGCCCAGAGGCCTAAGACACCGCCCCGTCGGCGGGCCGGGAACGCGGGTTCTCTTCATCGAGCCGCGCGGCACGGTCAACTCGGGCGACGCGGACCCGGCCGACCTAAGCGAGGACCAGCGGACGAACTCTACGACGGGCTTCGCCCTCGACGACGCCTGATCAGCCGCTGCGGAGCTGTCGGCGCTCGCACTGCGTCACGAGCACTCGTCGGCGGTGAGCAAGGCCCAGACGGTGTGGCCGTCACGGGGGTGCGAGGTGGTGCCCCAGGTGTGGGCCAGAGTGTCGACCAGCAGCAGGCCGCGCCCGTGCTCAGGGGTCTCGGGGTGGCGGACCTGGTCAGGGAGATGGGGCGTCGTGGGCGCGTTGCCGTGATCCGTGACTGCGAGGTAGAGCGTGCGCGCTGTGGTGTGGAAGTGGCAGGTGATCTGCGCGCTGTCGGTGTGGATCAGCGCGTTGGTGACGAGCTCGCTCAGGATCAGGGTCGCGTCGTCGCGCAGGGAAAGTGTGCTCGGGGTGGCGGACAGGTGGCGGCACAACCGGTGCCGGGCCTCGGAGACGCTCGCGGGACACGCGGGCAGCGTGAAGGCGTCACCGTGGTCCGCGGTCTCGGACGCCGCGGACGGTCCGGTGTCGGCCGCCGGTCTGGTCGTCACGGGGTGGGCCTTTCGGGGGGTGTGACGTGGGGTCGCCGTGGGGTGGGGTGATCTGACGTCACGTCACTCACTATGCTGTGCGGGGGTAACAGGAGGCAAGAGGCAGTCTGGATTTTGCAGAAGTGGTTGTGCA
>NZ_DASZGI010000241.1:0-2349 GCF_035938995.1 Actinocrinis sp. | reverse complement strand
ATACGAGGACCTCGAGGAGCTGGACTGGGACGCGTACCGGGCGAAGTACGGCAACATCCAGCGGCTCGACCGGATCCTGCGTGCGGAGGGCAAGGACCCCAACCGCTATAAGGTCACCAAACAGGCCGACACCGTGATGCTGTTCTTCCTGTTCAGGCAGGAGGAGCTACGCGAGATCTTCGGACGGCTCGGGTATGACTACCGTGCCGACACGTTGACGCGGAACGTCGCGTACTACGACCGGCGGACTTCTCACGGCTCGACGTTGAGCTTTGTCACTCATGCCGGGGTACTGGCCGCCGTCGACCCCGAGAGCTCGTGGGACCGGTTCCTGGTCGCGCTGCACAGCGATGCCGATGACATCCAGGGCGGTACGACGAAGGAAGGCATCCACATGGGCGTCATGTCCGGGACGCTCGACCTCATGCAGCGGAATTACGCCGGCGCCCGCGTCTACGACGGTGTGCTGCACTTCAATCCCCAGCTCCCGAGCAGGCTCGACAGCCTGTCGTTCTCTATGCAGTTCCGGGAGACCCCGATCCAGGTGACACTCACCGGCGATCACCTGACGCTGGCCGTCCACCCCGAGGGGGCGAGCCGACCCGTCAGGGTCGCAGTCCGCGACGATGCCCGTGAGCTGCGCCCGGGCGACCAGACCGTGTTCGAGCTCAGCCGGAACCCGGCGACCACCGGGCCCTCCGCCCCAGATTGAAGAGGAGCCTGCATGCCGAAGTTCCAGGGATCGATTTTCGACGTCGACGGGGTGCTGGTCGACTCGCCGCACGAGAAGGCGTGGCGCGAGTCGCTGCGCGAACTGATGGAGTCCAGCTGGCGCGGCATCCGCGACCACACGACGTGGTCGCCCGACGCCTTCACCCCCCACGTCTACCAGCAGTACGTATCCGGCAAGCCGCGCATGAGCGGCGCCCGCGCCGCACTCGACTACTTCCAGGTACCCGACGCTGAAAACCGCGTCGACGAGTACGCACGGCTCAAGCAAGAAATGGTCGTGCGCCTCATCCAGGCCGGTGACTTCACCGCTTATCCCGACGCGCTGCGCTTCGTCATCGCGACCAAGGACGCCGGGATGCTCATCGCGGACGCGTCGTCGTCGAAGAACGCGGGATTGTTCCTGCGCCAGATCCGGCTCGACACTTTCGCGCAGGAACACGGGATCTCCTCGCCGACGCTTCGGCCCGGCCTGACGCTGCTCGACTATTTCGACGCCGACGTCTCCGGGCGTGATTTCGCCCACGGCAAACCCGACCCCGAGATCTTCCTGACCGCCGCGCACGAACTCGGTGTCGAGCCACGCCATGCCATGGTGATCGAGGACGCGTCCGCCGGGGTCCAAGCCGCCAAGGCCGGCGGCATGGCCGCGATCGGCATTGCACGAGCCGACGACGCCGGCCTGCTGGCCGCGGCCGGCGCGGATCTGGTGGTCACCACGCTCGACGACATCGACACCACTGCCCTATCCGGAGGACGGCTGGCAACACGAAAGGCTTAGCTCGGACCCTAATCACACAGCGTGGTCAACCAGCCGGTAGCAGCTCGCGCATGGAACCGCCTTATCTGTATCGTTCGGCTCAAGATCGACTTGCGGCCCGCCATCGCGCATAACGGTATTTGCTGTCGCCTCGGTTTAGCTATCTTCTGGCGGATGATCCTGCCCCGCTGCTCGCGCCTGCTGGCCGGGCTTGTGCCGGAAGCGCGGCTGACGATATACCCGGACCCGGCGCACGGCTTCCTTTGCAGCATCACGGCCGGTTCACCGCCGGCATCGACGGCTTTCTCGCGGCTGCCGGCTGATTCTTGCGCGGGGCGGTGGGGAAGGTGGTAGTCGCTATGGGAAACAGCTGGGCGGCCGGGAGCGTTTCGGTCAGGCAAAGAGGAGATGCGATGTCGGCGGATGTGGTGACGGCAGACGGCAGGGCGCGCGTGCTGGCCGACGGGAACGAGATCCCGCTGGCCGGCCTCGGTGTCTGGCAGGTGGCGAACGACCGCGAGTGCGTGGACGCCGTCCGGTGGGCGCTTGAGCTCGGCTACCGGCACATCGACACGGCGCAGGCCTACGGCAACGAGGAAAGCGTCGGGCAGGGGCTGCGCGACAGCGGTGTCCCGCGTGGGGAGGTGTTCATCACCACGAAGTTCTTCCCGGAGCGCAAGGACCCGGTCGCGGAGGTGGAGCGCAGCCTGCAACGGCTCGGGGTCCACTACGTCGACCTGTACATCATCCACTGGCCCGAGGGCGGCCCGACCTGGGCGTGGCCCGGGATGGAGCAGGCGCGGGAGCTCGGCTATGCGCGGTCGATCGGGGTCTCCAACTTCGGCGCCGGCGAGCTGGGC
>NZ_DASZGI010000240.1:0-15316 GCF_035938995.1 Actinocrinis sp. | reverse complement strand
CTGCCTACGGTACGTGGCCGGGAGCCCGTGGGTCAAACCGCCCGGACAGCGCCCGCACCAGGCCACGCGCCATTTCGCCCCCGCGATTCGTTACCTCCTTGCCCTCACCCGGTCGCCGCCCAGCACGATCACGAAGAGGCTCGCCCCGCAGACCGATCAGAGCAGCACAGACGATCACTGCGCACGCGGATCGGCGAGACGAATTCGGCGGGGGAGCGGCGAGCAGCCTGACCGCCCCACGCGCCCCCGCCCAACCGCCCACGCGCCGCCACCCGTCCGCACCCGGCCGGCCTCCAGGTCGGCAACAACCGACCTCCCGCCCGACGCCCATCGAGGCCGTCAATCGCCCGCAATGACAACCGCCGTCAAACGATCGGTCATCTCAATACGACCGGTCATCTCAATCAGCGCTGCTTCCGAGGCATACCGCTCAGCCCCACGCAAGACCACAAGCCGACGCGCGCGTCCGGCGTCCGGCGACACCATCGACTGCGCGACAATCGCTACCGTTCAAAACGACCGGTCGTCTTAAGCTTCCTCAAGTCGATCGCTGAGGATGTCCCGGCCGCCACATCGCAGCCGCTGCCCAAGCAAGTGGTCTCACATATCATCACAAGCCTGCTTCAGCCGGTCCAAGCCCTGTGACCTCATCGGCCGCTCTCACCGCGCGTCTGATCAGCAATCGCTTGGCTTTTCGCTACTCTGCGCACGCGGGTCGTCTCGACAAGCGCACGGCTGCACTTTGGGCACAGCCTGTGGACAACAAGTTGAACAGGGCGCCCGGTGTGGCTACCGTCGTCCGAGTCGCTGTTGTTGGTCGAGGCATGCGAAATCAGGTCAGTACCGCCTCCGAGCTGCGCAATTACACACCGCAGCGGATGAAGCCCGATACCCTGAGCCTTGTCCGACCCGACACCCCCGACCCGCAAGGCGCGACGGCAGGTTTTCCACAGGTCTTGTGGAAAACTTGTGGACGGGCGCAACCCCAGCCCAGACCGACCCGATGAGTGGTAGCCGTGCCTGACGAGAATCCCAGCGCCGCCTCGGCCGACGCAGGCCCAGGCGACTTCGCCTCGGTCTGGGCCGCCTTTCTCGGCAGGATCGACGCGAACGACTCGATCAGCCCCGGCGACCGCGCCTTCCTGGGCGTCATCGTGCCCATGGCCCTCGTCGGAGACACGGCACTGCTGAGCGTCGGCGACGAGTTCTCCAAGGGAGTGCTCGAAACCAAGCTGCGCGACCTGATCACCTCCGGCCTCGGGCGCATCCTCGGCCAGGAGATCCGGATCGCCGTCACCGTCGCGGCCAAGTCCAGCCAGTCGCAGTCCATGGCGCCACGGCTGCCTTTCGCGCCGAGCCGCGACGGTGCCCTTGGCCGCGAGACGGACCATTTCGGCGGCATCGGCGCTTCGCCGACGGGTGCGGACCAGCTCCAGAGTGCGATCCCGCCGCCCACCCGCAGCCCCGAGTTTGTCGAAAGCATCGGCTCGAACGGCGCGGACCGTTCGGCCGGCGATCCCCAACACCACCACCCGAGCCCGGGCACGGGCCGCCAGTCGGGTGCCAAGGACAGCGAGGCCGCGCGGCTCAACCCGAAGTACCTCTTCGAGACCTTCGTCATCGGGTCCAGCAACCGGTTCGCCCACGCGGCCGCCGTCGCCGTAGCCGAGGCGCCCGCCAAGGCCTACAACCCGCTGTTCATCTACGGCGACTCCGGGCTCGGCAAGACCCACCTGCTGCACGCGATCGGCCACTACACGCGGTCGCTCTACCCGGGCACGAAGGTGCGCTACGTCAGCACCGAAGAGTTCACCAACGACTTCATCAACGCGATCCGCGACGGCAAGCAGGACCTGCTGCGGCGCCGCTACCGCGACATCGACATCCTGATGATCGACGACATCCAGTTCCTGGAGAACAAGGAAGGGACGCAGGAGGAGTTCTTCCACACCTTCAACGCGCTCCACAACTCCAACAAGCAGATCGTCATCTCCAGCGACCGCCCGCCCAAGCAGCTGACCACGCTCGAGGACCGCCTGCGCTCGCGGTTCGAGTGGGGACTGATCACGGACGTCCAGCCGCCCGAACTGGAGACCCGGATCGCGATCCTGCGCAAGAAGGCCGCCCAGGAAGGCCTCAACGCACCGCCGGAAGTCCTCGAGTTCATCGCGAGCAAGATCTCGACGAACATCCGCGAGCTGGAGGGCGCGCTGATCCGCGTCACCGCCTTCGCCTCGCTCAACCGCGCACCCGTGGACTTCCCGCTCGCCGAGGCGGTGCTGCGCGACCTCATCCCTGACTCAGGCGGCCCGGAGATCACCGCGGCCACGATCATGGCGCAGACGGCCGCCTACTTCGGCCTTTCGATAGAGGATCTGTGCGGCACCTCGCGCAGCCGGGTCCTGGTGACCGCGCGTCAGATCGCGATGTACCTCTGCCGCGAGCTCACGGACCTCTCACTGCCGAAGATCGGGCAACAGTTCGGCGGCCGCGACCACACCACGGTGATGCACGCGGACCGCAAGATCCGCTCGCTGATGGCAGAGCGCCGCTCCATCTACAACCAGGTCACTGAGCTGACCAACCGCATCAAGTCGATGCGCAGCTGACGCACCGCCAACTCGGGCCGGGTGGCGCCGCCTTCCCAGCCCGACGTCGCTGCCGCGATCGCCAGTCCACGCGCGATCAAGCGTGATCAGACCGAAGTTCTGTCCACATCCAGTGGAGATATCCCGCCCGACGGTGGTCCTGCAGCCTCGTCGCATGGGACGCGGCTCGATGGCCGTTTGGCCCGGTCTCGACGGGAGGGAACGCGAGCCGACACTGTCGTGGGCTATCCCCCTCCAGTGCAGACAGCTGCGCACCACCGGCCGCGCTGTTCCGCCGCCGCCCCGCACGGCGGCAGCAAGCTGACGCGCGCTCAATACGACCGGTCGTATTGAGGCGCGGCCTGAGCTGAGGATCGCCTTGCCGTGCACCACGGCCTTGGCCTTGATCTCGGCCAGCAACTCGGTGCGCTGCGGGCTCTCCGGGGCGAACGTGATCGGCATTGCGGAGCGGTCCGTCCGGGCGCTCGACTCACGATCGCCGGATCCCGCACGCTGACTCGCGTGCGTCTCCGCCCACGCCGTCGCTCGAGGGGATTTCTTTTCGTGGGTTAGTGGCGTGTCGCCGCCGCGGCGCCGGAATTAGTCGACTAATGTCCGCATCGATACAGTGATCGTCACATAGAGAACAAAATAGACATACGCGGCATACGGGATTGCGAGCTCCGCTTTTCCACACCTGTGGAAAGCTGGGGATAAGTTCTGTGCATAAACGCCGCAGGTGGTCGGCGTATCACCGGTTCGAGTGACAAAGTTATCCCCAGGCGTGGGGATGTTACTGGGGATAAGCTGTGCAAAAACTGGGGACGCTTGTGGAGACCGTGTGGACAGAGCCACTTCATCCACAGGTCTCCTGGATTTCTCCCCAGGTTCTCCACACAGCCTGTGGACGGAAATTCGCCGAGTGAGCTGGGAAAAGGACGCTTTTCCACATATCCACAGCGCCTACTACTACCACTACAGAGATATAAGACCGGATCCCGTACACCAGTCGATCCGCAGCAATTCTGTGGAAAACTTTCCCCGGTGATGAGAGGTCCAATCTGCGAGCCTCCCGCTAAAGTGGGGAGCAATCCCGCTGTGGCCCTCGGAAGTCCTATTTCCATCCACAGCACTGTGGAAAACCTGCGGCACCCCTCGGCTTTCGCCTCAGAGCGTCCCCAGGTGTCGGCGGGACGCGGCATGATGGTGGGCCACAGCTCGCCGCCCCGATCGGGCGGCGCTGCGGCACCCGATCTAGCAGGAGCTACAGGAGGCGGAAACCGGTGAAGTTCCGTGTGGAACGCGATGTGCTAGCAGACGCGGTCGCGTGGACCGCCCGCTCCCTGCCTGCCCGGCCGCAGGCCCCGGTGCTCGCCGGGCTGCTGCTGCGCGCTGAGGAGGGCAGCCTGACCATCTCCGGCTTCGACTACGAAGTCTCGGCCCGCTCAGTCGCCGAGGCCGACGTCGAGCAGGACGGCACCGCGCTGGTCTCCGGCAAGCTGCTGGCCGAGATCGCCCGCTCGCTGCCGAATCGGCCGGTCGAGGTCAGCACAGAGGGCTCGAAGGTCCTGCTGGTGTGCGGCACCTCGCGGTTCACCCTCCAGACAATGCCCGTCGACGACTACCCCACGCTGCCGGAGATGCCCGTCGCCAGCGGTGCCATCGCCGGCGCGACCTTCGCGGCCGCCGTCGCCCAGGTCGCCGTCGCCGCCGGCAAGGACGACACGCTCCCCTTCCTCACCGGCGTCCGGGTCGAGATCAACGGCGACACCCTCCGGCTCGCCGCCACCGACCGCTACCGCCTCGCCGTGCGCGAGATCCTCTGGAAGCCGGAGCGGGCCGACACCGAGGCGGTCGCCCTCATCCCCGCCCGCACCCTGCACGACATCGCCAAGTCGCTCACCTCCGGCGAGTGGGTCACCATCGCGCTGTCCGGCGAGGACGGCCGCACCGGCGAAGGCCTGATCGGCTTCGAGGCCGGCGGCCGCCGCACCACGACTCGCCTTCTCGAGGGCGAATTCATCAAGTACAACGCGCTGTTCCCGGCCGAGTACACCGGCGCCGCGGTGATCGAGACCGCTCCGCTGATCGAGGCGGTCAAGCGCGTCGCGCTCGTGGCCGAGCGCAACACCCCGATCCGGATGTCCTTCTCCGCCGGGCAGGTCACCCTGGAGGCCGGCTCCGGTGATGAGGCCCAAGCCTCCGAGTCGATGGACGCGGTCTTCGACGAGGCCGACATCTCCGTCGCCTTCAACCCGGGCTATCTGCTCGAGGGGCTCGGCGCCATCGACGCGCCGTACGCCCAGCTGTCGTACACGACCTCGACCAAGCCCGCCGTGATCACCGGCCGCCCCGCCGTGGACGCCGAGCACGACCCCGCGTACCGCTACCTCATCATGCCGATCCGGCTGTCCGGCTGAACCCGCGCAGGCCCGCGCATGTTCAGCCGGGCCTCACGCGATACGGTCGATCCGAACGCGACAACGTGGTCGGATCGACCGAACAGCTTTCCACGGAAGAGGAACCGCAGATGGAACTCGGCTTGATCGGGCTGGGCAAGATGGGCGGCAACATGCGCGAGCGCATCCGCCGCGCGGGCCACACCGTCGTCGGATACGACCGCAATCCGGACCTGGCGGACGTCGGCTCGCTCAAGGAACTGGTCGGCGCGCTGTCGGCGCCGCGGGTGGTCTGGATCATGGTCCCGGCCGGGGGCCCGACCCACGCCACCGTCGACGAACTGGGCGAGCTGCTCGACGCGGGCGACATCATCGTGGATGGCGGCAACTCCCGCTGGACCGACGACCAGGCGCATTCCGCGCAGCTGGACGGCAAGGGCATCGGGTTCGTCGACGCCGGCGTCTCGGGCGGCGTGTGGGGCCTGGAGAACGGCTACGCGCTCATGGTCGGCGGCAGCGCCGAACACGTCGCGAAGGTGCAGCCGATCTTCGACGCGCTCAAGCCGGAGAGCGAGTTCGGGTTCGTGCACGCCGGGTCCGTGGGCGCCGGCCACTTCGCGAAGATGGTTCACAACGGCATCGAGTACGCGATGATGCAGGCCTATGCCGAGGGCTGGGAACTGCTCGAGGCAGTGCCCGAAGTCACCGACGTGCGCGAGGTCTTCCGCTCCTGGCGCGAGGGCACCGTCATCCGCTCCTGGCTGCTGGACCTGGCGGTGCGCGCCCTGGACCAGGACGAGCACCTCGAGAGCCTCCGCGGCTACGCCGAGGACTCTGGTGAGGGCCGCTGGACCGTGGACGCCGCCATCGACCACGCCGTCCCGCTCCCCGCGATCACCGCTTCGCTCTACGCGCGCTTCGCCTCCCGGCAGAAGGACTCCCCGCAGATGAAGATGGTCTCCGCGCTGCGCAACCAGTTCGGCGGCCACGCGGTCACCGGGGCCGACGGCAATACCGAGGGCGAGCACAAGTCCCCGGGCGCCTGAGCCACCGGCGGCCGGATCCTCGAGCTGCGAGCCCTATAACAGAAGCGAAGCACCGAAGCACTAGCAGAAGCACCGCGAACCGAACGGCACGAACCTGCCTTACCCACCGTGCCGATGACGCACTGGGATCGGATCAACGGCGCTGCAGTAGGCCACTGATCCGATCCCTGACCGTCTCTCCAGCCGAACGCACCTACCCGACATGACGACCACACCAAAGTCCGAACCACCGGGAACGCTGTAATGCCGTGCGCCTGATCCATCTGTCCTTGGCCGACTTCCGGTCCTACACCGCCCTCGAACTCCCCCTCGAGGCGGGTGTCGGCGTGCTCGTCGGACGCAACGGGCAGGGCAAGACGAACGTGGTCGAGGCCATCGGCTACCTCGCGAACCAGGCCAGCCATCGGGTCGCCCAGGACGCTCCGTTGGTGCGGGCCGGCGCGCCCCGGGCGGTCGTGCGCGGCGCGGTCCGGCACGAGGACCGCACGGCCCTGATCGAACTGGAGATCAACCCGGGCAAGGCGAACCGGGCACGCCTCAACCGCTCCCCGGTCAGCCGTCCCCGCGACGTCCTCGGCTATCTGCGCACGGTCCTGTTCGCCCCGGAAGACCTCGCCCTGGTCAAGGGCGACCCGGCCGAGCGCCGCCGGTTCATCGACGAACTGCTCGTCGCCCGCGCTCCCCGCTACGCCGCCGTGCGCGCCGATTACGAGCGCGCGCTCAAGCAACGCAACGCCCTCCTACGCTCGGCCTCGATGGTCAGGCGCGGTGCCCGGGGAGGACAGGCCCCTGACCTGAGCACGCTCGATGTCTGGGATGGGCACTTGGCCAAAGCGGGCGCACAGCTGCTCGCCGCGCGCCTCGCCGTGCTACGCGGACTTGCACCGCTTGTGGATAAGGCATACGGCACCATCGCAGGGCATTCAGGCGCGGCCGTCGAATACCGGCCCTCATTTCCCCTCGGTGAGTCCGGGGCGCCCGCCGACCGACCGCTCACCGTCGCAGAGCTCGAGGCCGCGCTCGGCGAGGCGCTGACCGAGGCGCGGCCCTCCGAGGTCGAGCGCGGCCTCACCCTGGTCGGCCCACACCGCGACGACCTGGCGTTGACGATCGACTACGGCAGCGGCCCGCTCCCCGCCAAGGGCTACGCGAGCCACGGCGAATCATGGTCGTTCGCGCTCGCCGTCAAGCTCGCCTCCTACGAACTGCTGCGTTCCGACGGCATCGAGCCCGTTCTGCTGCTCGACGACGTCTTCGCAGAGCTCGACTCCAGCCGCCGGGCGCATCTGGCGGCCGTGGCTGCGAACGCCGAGCAGGTTATCGTCACCGCGGCGGTCGAGCAGGACGTCCCGGCCGAGCTCGGCGGGAAGCGCTACCTCGTCGCCGAGGGCTCCGTGAACATGCAGGAGAGCGGCGACAACCCGCCGGAACCGGAGCCGACCGGATGAGCGACACGCCGGAATCCGCGGACGTCGCGACCGGATCAGGCGGCCAGCGGGGAGCAGACCTCGCTCGCACCGCCCTCGCCGCCGCCCGCGCACGCGCGCGCCGGATCGAGGAGGGCAAAGCGGCCCGGCGCCGCAACCCCGGCGAGCAGCAGACCCGCCGCTCCGGCGCCCGCCCGGACGACCGCGACCCCCAGCCCCTGGAGTCCACGCTGGCCCGGTTGCTGGCCGAGGCCGGATGGGAGGCGCCCGCGGCGGTCGGCGGGATCATCCACGGGTGGGCCGACATCGTCGGACCGCGCATCGCCGCGCACTGCGAACCGGTCTCCTTCGAGAACGGCGTGCTCACCGTGCAGACCGACTCGTCGGCATGGGCCACTGAACTGCGCAACCTCTCCTCGGCGCTGCTGGCGCGGCTGAACGCGGCGATGCCCCGCCGGGCCGGAGCCGGCTACCCGCGCCCGACCGGCACCACGTTGGGCGCAGTCGGTGCTCCGCCGCCCCAGCGCCGCGGCGACGAGCAACGCACCGAACCGGCAGACGATCTGATCTCCCTCCTGGAGAGCGGCAGTTCCGCCACGCCACGGCGGCGAGCCGACCCGGCTGCTGCTCCGGCCGCGGCGAGCTACCCGCGTCCGGCCTCCGGCGGCGAACTGCGCGGCGCCATAGAACGCATCGCGGTCCTCGGACCGAACCCGCCGAGCTGGCGCCGCGGCCGCTCCTCGTCCGGCGGCTGGGACTCCCGTCGCGGCTGAACGGGTGATTTTGGCAGCTTTGGCTCGCCGGTGCCGCCAGGATGGTTTACAGCACGCAACAGCTCGACAGCGACTCCGCGTGAGCCTCAAGCACCCGGCCGCTGCCTTAACGTCCAGCGGCGTCATGGCGTCGAGCGTGAACCGACCCCCCGTCACGTGGGGGGACACTCGACCAGGGGTGGATCAGCTCAGAAGCGCCGTCTAGCGGCGTGTGGCGCCTCTTGTCGTCGCGAACCGGTAGAATGGAACGTGTTCCAGGCAGTAGAGGACCTCCGGCCGGAGACCCCGGTGGACCCACCCTCGTCCGGCCTGCCGCTGGTGCCGCGATGGCGCGCTCCAGTTCCTCGCCTTGTGGCGCCGTTCGGTGTTTCCCCGACCGGGCTGGTGCCGCTGACGTTGAGAAAGGGTTTCGCGTCCGTGGTCGCTTCAGAGCATGCCCCCGAAGAACTCGCCGAGGGCTCGGCCGTCGTACCCACACCCGCCGGCGCGGCGGGCTTGAACGGCACCGCAGTCACCAACCACAAGAACAATCACGACTACGACGCCAGCGCGATCAGCGTCCTCGAGGGCCTCGAGGCGGTACGCAAGCGGCCGGGCATGTACATCGGCTCCACCGGCGAGCGCGGCCTGCACCACCTAGTCTACGAGGTGGTCGACAACTCCGTCGACGAGGCGCTGGCCGGATACTGCGACAACATCGAGGTCACGCTGCTGGCCGATGGCGGCGTGCGGGTCATCGACAACGGCCGCGGCATCCCGGTCGGCGTGGTGCCGGGGCAGGACAAGCCAGCCGTCGAGGTCGTCCTGACCGTCCTGCACGCCGGCGGCAAGTTCGGCGGCAGCGGGTACTCGGTCTCCGGCGGTCTGCACGGTGTCGGCGTCTCCGTGGTCAACGCGCTGTCCACCCGGCTGACCGTCGCGGTCAAGACCGACGGCGCGCTGTGGACCCAGGAATACCTGCGCGGCGCCCCCACCGCCGACCTGCAGCGCGGTGACGAGACCGACGAGACCGGCACCACCGTCACCTTCTGGGCCGACGACGAGGTCTTCGAGACCACCGTCTACAACTTCGAGACGCTCTCCCGGCGGTTCCAGGAGACCGCGTTCCTCAACCGCGGCCTGAACATCTCGCTGGTCGACGAGCGGCCCGAGTTCAAGGACGAGGAGGGCAACCCCCGGGCGGTGCGGTACCGCTACGACGGCGGCATCGCCGACTTCGTCCGGCACATCAACGGGTCCAAGGAACCCGTGCACCCCAACGTGATCGAGTTCGGCGCCGAGGACACTGAGCGGCGGGTGTCCGCCGAGATCGCGATGCAGTGGAACACCCAGTACTCCGAGGGCATCTACAGCTTCGCCAACATGATCAACACCCCGGACGGCGGCACGCACGAAGAGGGCTTCCGCTCGGCGTTGACGAACATCGTCAACCGCTACGCCAAGGACCAGAAGCTGCTCAAGGACAAGGACGACAACCTCGCCGGCGAGGACATCCGCGAGGGCTTGACCGCGATCATCTCGATCAAGCTGGCCGAGCCCCAGTTCGAGGGCCAGACCAAGGCCAAGCTCGGCAACACCGATGTGCGCACCTTCGTCCAGAAGATCACCTATGAGCAGCTGGCCGACTGGTTCGACCGCAACCCCAACGAGGCCAAGGACATCGTGCGCAAGTCGATCCAGGCGGCCACCGCCCGGATCGCCGCCCGCAAGGCCCGCGAGCTGACCCGGCGCAAGGGTCTGCTGGAGACCATGGCGCTGCCCGGCAAACTGGCCGACTGCCAGTCCACCAACCCGGCCGAGTGCGAGGTGTTCGTGGTCGAGGGCGACAGCGCCGGCGGCTCGGCCAAGCAGGGCCGCGACCCAAGGGTGCAGGCGATCCTGCCGATCCGCGGCAAGATCCTCAACGTGGAGAAGGCCCGGATCGACCGGGTGCTGCAGAACAACGAGGTGCAGGCGCTGATCTCGGCGCTGGGCACCGGCGTACACGACGACTTCGACATCAGCAGGCTGCGCTACCACAAGATCATCCTGATGGCCGACGCCGACGTGGATGGCCAGCACATCACGACCCTGCTGCTGACGCTGCTCTTCCGGTTCATGAAGCCGCTGGTCGAGGCCGGGCACGTGTTCCTCGCCGCGCCGCCGCTCTACAAGGTCAAGTGGACCAAGGACGACTACTCCTACGCCTACTCGGACCGCGAGCGAGACAGCCTGATCAACGCCGCCATCGCGAACGGCCGACGGATGAAGGACGACACTGTGCAGCGCTTCAAGGGACTCGGGGAGATGAACGCCGAGGAGCTGCGCGTGACCACCATGGACCGCGAGCACCGGATCCTGCGTCAGGTGACTCTGGACGACGCGGCCCAGGCGGACGAGTTGTTCTCGATCCTGATGGGCGAGGACGTCGAGGCGCGGCGGGCGTTCATCCAGCGCAACGCCAAGGACGTGCGCTTCCTCGACATCTGACGCGCCGCCCGGCGCCTGAAAGGCATCCCCAGCACCGCGATCTGACAAAAGGAACGACCCTTCGTGGCAGACGAGAACACTCCGACCGGCGGCGCCGACCCGGACGCCGCCGTCCCCGCCGCCGACGGCGCGGTGACCGCCTCAGTGCTCGACGAGCAGACCAGCGACCGCATCGAGATGGTGGACCTGCTCACCGAGATGCAGCGGTCCTACCTCGACTACTCGATGGCGGTGATCGTCGGCCGCGCGCTGCCCGAGGTGCGCGACGGCCTCAAGCCGGTGCACCGCCGGGTGCTGTACGCCATGTACGACGGCGGATACCGCCCCGACCGCGGCTACTTCAAGTGCGCCCGCGTGGTCGGCGAGGTCATGGGTGTTTACCACCCGCACGGCGACTCGGCGATCTACGACACCCTGGTGCGCCTGGCTCAGCCCTGGTCCCTGCGGATGCCCCTGGTCGACGGGAACGGCAACTTCGGCTCCCCGGGCAACGACCCGGCGGCCGCGATGCGGTACACCGAGTGCAAGCTCGCGCCGCTCGCCATGGAGATGCTGCGGGAGATCGACGAGGACACCGTCGACTTCATGCCCAACTACGACGGGCGCTCGCTGGAACCGGCGATCCTGCCCAGCCGGTTCCCCAACCTGCTGGTGAACGGCTCCTCGGGCATCGCGGTCGGCATGGCGACCAACATCCCCATGCACAACCTGCGCGAGGTCAACGAGGGCGCCCAGTGGTACCTGGCGCATCCCGAGGCGACCCCTGCCGAGCTGCTCGAGGCGCTGATCGAGCGGATCAAGGGCCCGGACTTCCCGACCGGGGCGAAGATCGTCGGCCGCCGCGGCATCGAGGACGCCTACCGCACCGGCCGCGGCTCGATCATCATGCGCGCGGTGGTCGAGGTCGAGGAGATCATGGGCCGCACCTGCCTGGTGGTCACCGAGCTGCCCTATCAGGTCAACCCGGACAACCTGGCCTCGAAGATCGCCGAACTGGTCAAGGACGGCAAGATCCAGGGCATCGCCGACGTGCGCGACGAGACCTCGTCCCGCACCGGCCAACGCCTGGTCATCGTGCTGCGCCGGGACGCGGTCGCCAAGGTCGTGCTCAACAACCTGTACAAGCACACCCAGCTCCAGGACACCTTCGGCGCGAATATGCTCGCCATGGTGGACGGCGTGCCGCGCACCCTGTCCCTCGACGCCTTCATCCGGTTCTGGGTCGAGCACCAGGTCGAGGTCGTGGTCCGGCGCACCCGGTTCCGGCTGCGCAAGGCCCTTGAGCGCGACCACATCCTGCAGGGCCTGCTCAAGGCGCTGGACGCGATCGACCAGGTCATCGCGCTGATCCGGGCCAGCAACACCATCGACGCCGCGCGCACCGGCCTGATGGAGCTGCTCGAGATCGACGAGATCCAGGCCAACGCGATCCTGGACATGCAGCTGCGCCGGCTGGCCGCCCTCGAGCGCCAGCGGATCCTCGACGAACACGAAGAACTCCTCCTGAAGATCGCCGAGTACCGTGCCATCCTCGAGTCTCCCGAGCGCCAGCGGCAGATCGTCTCCGACGAGCTCCAGGCGATCGTCGACAAGTACGGCGACGACCGGCGCTCGGAGCTGGTGCCCTACGAGGGGGACATGTCCATCGAGGACCTGATCCCCGAAGAGGACATCGTCATCACGATCACCCGCGGCGGCTACGCGAAGCGCAGCAAGACCGACCTGTACCGCTCGCAGAAGCGCGGTGGCAAGGGGGTGCGCGGCGCCCAGCTCAAGCAGGACGACATCGTCGAGCACTTCTTCACCACCACCACGCACCACTGGATCCTGTTCTTCACCAACAAGGGCCGGGTCTACCGCGCCAAGGCGTACGAGCTACCGGACGCGGGCCGGGACGCGCGCGGTCAGCACGTGGCGAACGTGCTCGCCTTCCAGCCGGACGAGAGCATCGCCCAGGTCCTCGATCTGCGTGACTACGAGGTCGCCCCATACCTCGTCCTCGCCACCAAAAAGGGCCTCGTCAAGAAGACCTCCCTCAAGGACTACGACTCCCCCCGCTCCGGCGGCGTGATCGCGATCAACCTGCGCGAGGACGACGAGCTGATCGGGGCCGAGCTGGTCTCCCCCGAGGACGACCTGCTCCTGGTCAGCAAGCACGCCCAAGGCATCCGCTTCCCCGCCTCGGACGAGTCGCTGCGCCCGATGGGCCGCGCCACCTCCGGCGTCATCGGCATGCGGTTCCGCGAGGACGACGAACTGCTGACGATGAGCGTGGTCAAGGAAGGCACCTTCGTCTTCACCGCCACCGACCGCGGATTCGGCAAGCGCACCGCGGTCGAGCGCTATCCGGTGCGCGGGCGCGGCGGCCTCGGCGTGATCGCGGCCAAGACCGTGGACGAGCGCGGCGAGTTGGTCGGCGCGCTCATCGTGGAGGAGAACGACGAGGTCCTGGCGATCACCGCGAACGGCGGCGTCATCCGCACCAAGGTCTCCGGCCTTCGCGAGACCGGCCGCGACACGATGGGCGTCCAGCTAATCCACGTGGGCCGGAAGGACGCCGTCATCGCGATCGCCCGCAACGCCGAGTCCGAGAACGGCGACGACGCCGACGATGACGCCGAAGCCGAACCCGCCGAAAACGGGTCCGCCGACGTGGGCAGTCACGATGGGTCCGCCGAGGACTCCGAGCGGCCAATCTCCGCCGGAGGTACCGTATCCGCGACGGAACCGACTCCCCCGGCTGACGCGTAGTACACACAAGCGACCGGGGCGGAGAGCCTGTCTCCTCGCCTCGGCGCAGGGGGAGTCGGCCGCCACGACGGTCAGCGCGAAACGGCGGATACGGCGATCCGTCCCGGGTAGTCGGACTCGGCGCGGCGCGGCTCCCCACCGGGAGCCGGACGCGCGGGGCCCGGATCCAGAAGGAAGCAGAGTGTCCCGATGAACGCACCATCGATCGCAGGGGGCCGAGAGCCGTGACTGAGAGCCCGAACCCGAATGAGGGGCGCGCCGCGGGCAGCCGCACGTACGGCGATGCCGCGTCCACGGCCGTACGGCAGGCGGCGACCGCCCCCCAGTTCGGTGGTGCCCCGTACGCCAGCGGCCAGAACCCCGCGGTGAGCCCGCCGGCGCCCCAGGGCCAGGGCCAGCAGGGTGCTCCCGGCGGTCCGCAGCAGGTGGGCGCCCCGACCCCGACTCCGACTGGTGCCCGCCCAGGCGCCGCGGCAACGGAGTCGATGGGCCGTGCACTCACTGGCGCCGGACGCTCGTTCGCCCGGGTCGGCGCGGCGATCGGGAGCGCCGCCCAGGGCGAGGCACGGCAGGGTGGCGCGGCCGGACCCGGCTCGCCCACCCAGGCCAGGGTGCGCAAGGCCCGTCTGCGGGTCGCCCGGGTGGACCCGTGGTCGGTGATGAAGGTGTCGTTCGTGCTGTCGATCGCGATGGGCATCGTGACCATCGTCGGCACCGCCGTGGTGTGGAACGTGCTCAACGCGCTGGGCGTGTTCTCCTCGCTCAACAAGACTGTCGGCGACCTGACCAGCAGCGGCTCGGGCACCACCACCAGCTCGTTCAGCGTCTCCAGCTTCCTGTCCTTCAGCCACGTCGAGGGCTATATGATGATCGTTGCGCTCGTCGACGTCGTCCTGGTCACCGCCCTGGCCACCCTCGGCTCCTACCTCTACAACCTGGCTTCGGGCTTCGTCGGCGGCTTCGAGGTCACCCTCGCCGAGGACCAATAAGCCGTTTTGGGACAGCCGCACCGATGCGGTAATCTGCTCTAGCGCTCGCCCCAAGCGAGGGCAGCGCAGACGCGGACCTATAGCTCAGTCGGTTAGAGCGCTTCCCTGATAAGGAAGAGGTCGGAGGTTCAAGTCCTCCTAGGTCCACCAAATAGTTGCTGGTCAGAGGCCCTACCGGTGTTCCCGGTGGGGCCTCTTTTGAGTAGAAGTCCGTGAAAAGTCCGTCGGCATATTTTGCGGATGGCTATGAACGGCTGCGTACGCTTGTGATCCGCAGCGGTCTCAGGAGCCCCTAAAAGCTCTTGTCCCGCCTCCTGAATCTGGTGATCACGGCGTCGCAGCTCTCATGGACAACCCCGCTCACCGGGCTGAGACCGCGTGCATTCCGCGCTCTGGTTAGCCAACTGCGCTGCGAGGGCGCCGACGCGCCCATGCCAGGCCGCCGGTGGTCGCTGCCACTGGAGGAGCGCGTGCTGCTGGCGGCCACCTACTGGCGCACCAACCCGCCCGTGGTCACCGCGATGAAGTACATCGCCGCTGCCCACCCCGAACGCCGCTCCGCCTTGCCTCGGTAATTGCCCGATGCCGGGACGTGCGGGACGGCACGATGGTGCCCATGGCCAGGAACGAGAGCGGCGATGACGCGGAACAGGCGACAGCCCGGCTGAGGACAAGCACGTTCTCGATCTTGTGGGCTCTTTTATCGCCCGTATTGCGCGGCCTGCTGCCTTACCCCGACCCGGCACGTCGGCGGCGCGTGCGCAGGGCCGCCAGCAGGCTCGTGGTCTACGAGCCATGGTCGGCGGACGACGCGACCATGGGCCGCGACGCCGCGCAACTGGCACTGCTTCGGATCCTGTGGCTGCAGAAGCAG